>JBEIQF010000078.1:0-11234 GCA_040376635.1 Halobacteriovoraceae bacterium | reverse complement strand
GCGAAGTAATTAGCAATTGATGAGAGTTTCTCTCCTACTTGTTCTATTCATTTTGGGTGCGTGTGGTTTAGCGACCACACGCCCTAAAGTTGAAATGAGTCTCGCCCAGGCCGCATTTCTGGCCGCCAAAGAAGCAGGCGCAGACGTTCACGCTTCCAATACATTCCGAAAGGCCGAAGATTTTTATCTGAAAGCGAAGTCAGCTTACAGACGTAAATACTTCAATAAAGCTCAGGAATACGCCCTCCTTTCCAAAAAATATTCAGAACAGGCCGAATATCAGGCCGTCCGTAAAAAAGCCCTCGAAGGTAATGCGGAATAAAAATAAATCCGGTAATATCTAATACATCATTCACATGAGGTGTATTGCATATGAAAATCGTTTCATTACTCGTTGTTATCCTATTCTCAACTGCCTGTATTAAGACTGCTGATCAAGTAAATCGTGAAAAACGTTTTGAATCGATGTCTGAACAAATGAAAGACTCTCAAGGTCTCGTTGCTGATCTATTGGCCCAAATGAAAGACATGCAAGGTCAGCTTGATAGAATGAATGGTCGCCTGGAAGAAATGGAACAAAAGCAGAAGCAAGTTGATCCAGCTGCCATCACGAAAATGAACGAAACAATGAATGTCATGAAGACTCAGCAAGAAACTGAAAGTGCTCAGCTTCTCTCAATTCAGAACGAGCTTAAAGAGCAGAGAGCTTTCCTTGAGAAAGTGACTCAAAGCCTTGCTTCTGTAAAAGAGTCGGCCCCTAGAGAGTCGAAAACTTCTAAAAAAAAAAGCGCTAGGAGCGAACTAGACTCCGCGTTAGCTAATATCAAAGCGAATAAATACGATGAGGCACGCTCTGAACTCATGACCCTCATCGATCATGAAGACCTTACACCTGGGGATCATAATAAAGTCCTTCACGGATTAGGTAAGGTTGAGTACTACACTGGTAACCCGGACAAAGCGTTGGTTTACTTCAGTAAGATTTATACGAAGTATCCGAAAGCATCTCTAGCTCCATCAAGTCTCCTTTTCATCGGAAAATCGCTTGAAAAGATGGGCAAGAAAGATGAAGCAAAAGAAGCATACGCCAAGGTAGTTGAAGACTACAAAGGCTCTAAAGAAGCGAATGAAGCTAAAAAAGAACTCTGATCGAAGAATTATCTTAGGTGTCGAAACAAGTTGTGACGACACCTCTATCTGTCTTCTCGAAGCTGGCGACTCTCCTAAAATTTTATCCCTCAATAGTTATAACCAGGATTTTCTCCTCTCCAAATGGGGCGGAGTTGTTCCAGAGCTCGCGGCACGCTCACACGTGAAAGCGTTGCCTCCCCTCCTTGAAGTTTCATTCAAGGAAGCAAATATCAATCCGGAAGATGTGACTGAGGTTGCGGTGACAACTCACCCGGGACTTGTGGGATCACTTCTCACTGGAATCAATCTCGCAAAAACTTTTGCCATGATTCGTGGGCTTCCGATCGTTCCCGTGAATCATCTGTTCGCTCATCTTGAAGCGATTCATCTCACTGAAAAAGTTTCTTATCCATATTTGGGTCTTCTCGTAAGTGGTGGTCACACTGCTTTCTGGTGGGTGACAGGTCCGGATAAGATGGAAGTTCTCGGCACAACACTTGATGATGCTGCCGGTGAAGCTTTTGATAAAGGTGGAAAACTTCTTGGCGTAGGATATCCCGCCGGAAGAATCATCGATGATCTCGCTAAAACGGGTGATAAGAAGAAATTTGCATTCCCTATTTCATACTTACGCGATCGTCCTGGCAAGATGAGTTACTCAGGTCTCAAGACCGCTCTTCGTGTTCAGGTCCAGAAGATGACTCCGGAAGAAGTGAAGCTCGAGCTTCCGAACTTGTGTGCGAGTTATCAGGAAGCGATCGTTCAAACGTTGCGAATCAAGGCCGAAGAAATCATCGAGAAGATTCTCAATCGTCATGTGAAAACATTTGATACGCCTATTGTGATTGGTGGTGGAGTTGCCTGCAACTCTCGCCTAAAAGAAATCATGCAGGAAAGATTTCAGAATGTGCATGTCGTAAAACCCATTTACTGCACAGATAATGCAGGGATGGTCGCTCATTGGGCATCTCGCGTTCCGGAACTCGCTGTTGAATTTCCTGAATGCCTTGGGCTTGATGCTCAATCAAGATTTGTGGAGAAGAAATAATGTCTCACAAATTTCCAATGGCCAATAAATCATTCGGCCAGCACTTCCTAAACTCTCCGACTGTTATTAATAAAATCACTTCTCCTCTACCAGATGGAGTGGATTGTATTGTGGAAATTGGTCCGGGGCCTGCGGTTCTCACACCTCACCTCGCAAAATACGGCAAACCGCTTTTCGTGATCGAGATGGATGAGCGCTTCGTAGAGTTACTCGCACCAGTTGTTGGTGCTGAAAATATTTATCGTCAGGATGCTCTTGAGTTTGATTGGCAGAAGTTTTTATCAGAGAAAGGATTCAAGTCGATCTGGCTTGTTTCCAATCTTCCTTATAACGTCAGTGTGCCTCTGACACTTTCGTTTCTTCGCATTCCAGAGATCACTCACATGACTCTCATGTATCAGAAGGAAGTTGCTCAAAAGATTCTTCCGAATGATCCACGAAATGCGATGGGCTCACTTCACTCAATGTGTTTATCTCAATTTGAATTAAAGCATGTTGTCTACGCACCTCCGGGTGCCTTTGTTCCACCACCAAAAGTTGATTCCCAAGTTCTTGGGTTCAAGCGTAAAGCTCAGCCTGAAATTGATCTGTCTGATATTGATGCTTTTGAAAGTTATCTTCGTCTGGCATTCGGTCAGCGCAGAAAACAATTAGGCGGAATTTTAAAGGGTGAATGGGGAGCTGAGAAAACGTCTGAAAAATTAGCGAAGGCGGGAATCGATCCGCAGGTGAGAGCCGAGGCCCTCACCTTTGAACAAGTCTTGAAGCTTTTTAAAATTTAGTTCCAACAACAGTTTTACGTAACGACTTCAAAGTGTCGTACCATGCCTGGCCTGGATCTCTCCAGAATGGATCAGCATTGTCTTTCCAGTCCTGAGCTTTCGGAGTGTTTGTCACTGCTCCAAAACACTGAGGCTTCACCGAAGGATCTTTTGCCTTCAATGTACCACCCATGAAGCAAGCACCCTGCTTGTTATTAATCATGCTGTAAGAATCGATATAATTTTTAAGTCCATTCACATCAAGGTTTCCTGGAGGAAGTGACGGAGTGTAATCAATTGTCCACGAACCATCGTACTGAGATCTTGTCATCTCACTGATTGGTCCTTCAATCTTTCCGTTCTCAATGTAAAATCTCATCATGCCGCCATCAAAAGAAATCACTTCGATGTCTGTTGCGATTGATTCTTTCTTACTCGCCATACAGTTGTTGTAAAGAATGTAGGCAGTATCAGATTTATAAATACATGTTCGGTTCTGATCACTCCCCGGCATGAGATCTCGTCCTAAGAAAGTGAGCTTTCCGGACTTGATATCTTCAAGTGCAGCTTGTGGAGTGTAAGACACTCTTTTTGAAGCTTCACATGTTTCACAAATCGGATCGAGCTTTGTGCTTTTGTGAAGACTCTCGAGTTGTTTTACGACATCACTCGCCGTCTGCGCAAACGCAGTTGAAGAGACTAAAACTAATGACAATAAGATTGATTTTTTCATGACCAACCTATCGGCTAAAACAGGCCAGAAGTTAACCCTTCAGAAAGTGTCTAAACTGGTATAATCTCTCGGCATGGGCATCAAAATCATTTGTAAAAACCAACGGGCCGGATACGACTACTTCCTTGAAGAGAAGTATGAGTGTGGCGTAGCGTTGGCCGGAACAGAGGTTAAGTCTCTACGTAATGGAAAAGGCAAGATCGACGAGGCCTACGTGGCCATCGATTCACAGGGCGAGATTTGGCTTCAGAACGCAACTATTCCCCATTATGAGTTCGGAAACATCAATAACCACCCTGAGACCCGCAAGCGTAAGTTATTGTTAAAACGCGAAGAAATCATCCAAATTGAGAAGAAAATGGCCACCAAAGGCTATACGGTTATCCCACTCGCTTTGTATTTTAAGGACTCGTTGGTCAAGTGCGAAATAGCCTTAGCGAAAGGGAAAAAACTCTTTGATAAGCGTGACACTGCTGCTAAAAAGGACGTAGAGCGCAAACTAAGACAAGGACAATTTGAGTAATGGAAACGAGTTTAGATAACGTTCGTAGTATCTATCCATTGAACCAGTCGAGAACCTTCAGTCATGAAGAAGCACTCGAACTCGTTCCTCTTCTTCAACACATCTCAGCGAAAACCAAACGCGACTTGAATGTGCTCAATTCTCAGCTTTCATTTTTTAAGACGAATTCAGATAAAGCACAGGCGATCCAGGAAAAGATCAACATCTCTCTTCAGAGCTGGTCAGATAAGATCCGTCGTTTAGGTGCAATTCCAGTTTCACTTTGCAAAGTTCGCATTCCAGGGGAAGAAGGTCATTACCTTTGGGAATACCCTGAGAATAAACTTTTCATGCACTAATCAGTTCGAGAATCCCTTCGAATAAAACTTTGATTGAGATAAGACCGAGAAGAACGTTCACGGCGAGATCGAATTTCTGATCAGAGATCTTCTTACTGATGGGAATTGAAATCGCCACTCCGAACAGAGTGCCCAATACCAATAATCCAATATGATCTCTAAGTTCTACGAAGTTGACTCCTGCAGCTCCGGAAAAGGCGATAATTTTTGAAACCTGCAGAAGCATCTGCCCAGCACTCTTAGTTGAGATATTTCCGTCTCGCGAGATTCTTAAGCGGTTAAAGAATGGTGTGACAGCTGGACCGACTGAACCGACAAAAACTCCGAAGAAACTTGAAAACGCACCCAGAATAACGAATGTCTTCATTCCAGGTTCATCTTTCGGTTTGAACTTAAACGGAATGATGGAAACAAGAATGAAGATTCCAACGAGAACTTTTAAAATACTGGGATTGATATATTCAAAGATCATCGCAGCTGCCCATGCTGCCGGTAGCATCAAAGCGCCATAAGCACCCACAGCTTTCCAGTGAACTGACTTGAAAAATAAACCAGTCCTCAAAGCGTTTGAAGCAAATTGCGTGAAGCTGTGTAAAGGAATCGCAAGTTCAGGTGGGTAAACGAGCAACAGGCCTGCAAGAACCAGAGTACCGCCGCCAAGACCAGTAAGACTTGTGACAAATGCTCCGCCTGTAACAAGCAAGAAAAGAAGAACCATCGAGGTCATTACCAGCTCCGGTATGCCTGATAGAGCTTAATTTTTCTCATCGTTGCCTCAAAGGCGAGATTGAGCTCATACGTGAAAAGTTTGCTGATCTTATAATACTTATCAAAATTCTGAGTGAGATCTCTTTCAATGAGTTCAAAATTCTTCGGATCTTTAAGACCTTTGCGATGACCCTTACCGAGTTCAGATCCAACTGAGTAAGCGAAGTCACATTGATCATTTTTATCGAGGAACTTCTTCACTTTCACGGCAAAACTTGGAACTTCACGTCCCCAGTATTGTTTGCCATTCAATGTGCAGAATCCTTGTCGCTCTTCCATTCCGTCAGCGAAGACCTTACTTGCTAAGATCATCCGCTCACCGTGATGAGCAACTGGAGAATAGAAAAACTTATTATTCTTTTCTGCGTACGTTTCTTTGATATCGAGAATAATACCATCAAGTTTTGAATCAGGATTCTTAGGTAACAAAGCATAGATGAAATGTTTTTTGCCAAGTGAGCCAGGTGTGTGACCCACTTCACTGATCATGAAGTCATTGAGTAGTGAGAGTTCATTTCTTGATTTCAAAAACTCCTGAAGAAGGAGATTTGGAAATTCTGATTTTGGCGGAAGAGAATGCTCTCGCATCTTTCTTGCCCAACGACGATTCGACTTCAGATATTCTCTTGTGCTCGATTGCCACTTTTCCGGCTGAATAGGTTTCAACATTTTAAGTTGCTTCGATGGAATCTCTGGATTCAGATAATGAACGATATAGGCATCCAGAAAATACTCAACAACCTTACGATCTAAGAATCCATCAGTGTCCTGACGTCGAAGAGAAACCGAACTTAAAAATCGGATAATGTCCCAACAATAAGGACCCATGCGTGACCGATCAAAATCCATCATCGCAGATCCGCGGGTCGTTCTTACATAGTTATCAATATGAGGATTACCGTGAAGAAAAGTCACAGGAACCTTAGTGAGATCGAGGAATCTGGGAAGTTTGGACTGCATCAGAGGGCAGGCCATCCGGAAAAACAAGTAGCGGGCCTCTCTTCTCGAGAGGGGCTCATTACTTAACCGTTTTTGAAAGACTTGGGTCTGGCGGAGATATTCTTCCATATTATGACTATATGCTCTTTGCAGTTTTTCAGCTAAGATTTTCTCCATATGTTGCAAAGATTCAAGCCACATTTCCTTAAATTAGGACCACGTAGGTTCGTGATCGGGACAGTTCTTCTCCTGATTATTCTGGATATCGTGAATTCTTATTATCTTAGAATCTGGTGGCAGCATCGAGACATCTCCATCCTGATGACAAAAACTCTTGCCACTAAACAAGGACTGGATTGGTCTGAGCTCTCGAGAGAATCGATTAGTGAAGTGAAAGGCGTTGTTGATCAGGCCTTCTACTTCTTCCTCTTTATTGTTCTCATTAACAACTTTTTCTTCTACGCATTTTATCTACGTAAAAAATTGTGGGCCCAGGGCTACGTGCTTTTCTACTGCCTCACAACTTCTTTATTCGCTGTCACGTTTATCTATGAAGGTCCGATTCTCGGGTTTCCATGGTATGCGTACAATATCGCAACACTCTTCATCTACGCTTACATGTATGTTGGTGTGAAACTCTTGAAGTATGAGACGACTGATATCGCTCAGCCTGAACCTGTTATCCCTGCACGTGAAACGACGGAACAATAAAGTTTCCACCGTCACTGTTTCCCCATACCGGAATTTCTCGAAGACCGTTCATTAACATTCTCTGACCAATGACTGATAACAGGAATGACTCAAACGCCTGTGAGTTTTTGATAATTGTGTCCATGTCATTCTTGTAAATGAAGATCTCCATGTGCTTCTCAATATTGAGAATGATCTGCTCGCGTGCTGAACTTGCGAGATCAAGATCAAAGAGCTGAAGAAGAAGTGACTTACTGACTACCTTCGCGCGGTAAAGTTCAAGAAGACAGATGTAGGTATTAGATTCATACATCGTAAGATCTGCAGGCAGATGCCTTAACAGATAATTGAGTCTTGAAAGAAGCATGAACGATACATTTCCGAAAGATTCATAGGAGATCTTGAATACTTCGAGAAGCTGGTCGTAATAATTCTTCCACACCCAGAAATCAATCGGACGATGCCAGTAAGGAGTGAATCCTTTTCTGAGCTTACGTTTGAATGAACGTGAGAGCATGTGCTCATCGGTATTTTTATTAAGGATGTTTTTTGAGTAATCAATTTCAGTAGCAGCGTTACGTTCCTGCTCATACTTTTTGGGATTCGTTTTCTGGAAATGAGCATCTTCATCAAGAAGCTTTTTCATTTCATCACGAACGGCCATGACAGAGTGACGAGGACAAGCAGTTGCGCCCGGACAAGTCGGAAGACATGCTTCCTCACAAGGTGGACGACTTAAAGGAAAATCAACAACGAGTTGTTTCAGTCCATAAGTATCAACCCATGTTGTGATGATTTCATCACGGTCACGGATCTCTTCGTCTTTAACTTGGTGGAGGGATTTTAAGAACCAGCGTTTCTTTTCAGGATAGTATTCCAGGAGAGAGAAAAAGAAATTCTCTTTCCTCCCTCCACCGAGACTCATGCCAGCTACGTTCTTTACAGCTGTCAAAGCTAATCCTTTTAAAGTGGGCTCTCAACTTTGAACGGAAGGATTTCCATGCCGTGTTCTTTTACTTTAGCTTCGATCACTTTATGATCCATGCCTTTCGTAACAAGAATGAAGCATCCGCCGCCGCCGGCACCACACATCTTTAATCCTATCACATTTCCGGAATTTTTAAGATCCGCTGTGAAATTTCTGATTTTATCTGTGCTGATTCCCGGGAAAAGCTTCTCACGCTCAAGACCTTCCTGAGCAATCAGGCTGAGCATTTTATCCCACTGCTTGGTTTTAAGTGCCTGGTAACAATCGTGAGAAATTTCAGCGATTCTTGTAAGCCCCTGAACAACTTCAGGCTTCTTATCAAAGAAAGCTTTGTAAACTTCCCAGTTATTGATCCCAGAAGCACGAGACTGCTTCGAAGAAATGAGGGTGAGGTTATTTTCAAGAACGTCTTTTAACTCATCAGTGAAAAGCTGCTCGATCTTGATCTCCCCTTCAATCCCTCTGATAGCGAGAACACCACCAGTAAGGGCCGGGAAATAATCCTGGTATCCGGCCATACCCTGATTCAGGATGCGGCTTTCAACTGCTTTCACGCGAAGTACTGCATTCAGACGGTCATAGTTGTGACCAGTGAAGTTACAAAGAGCGCGGTAAAGAGTCACACCCATGGCAGATGATCCACCTAGGCCTGAACCCGCTGGAGCACCTGAAGAAAGATCAAGCTTGATATGTGAGTTGATGTTGAAGAGACGAAGGATCTGAAGGACGAAAGTCATTTCAGCAAAGTCTCTTGAATAAACAACACGGTCTTCAGTTAATTCGGCCGATGTGTATTTATAGTTCTTATTGTAATCAGCAGAATGAATTTCAACGCCGTCAAAAGCTGTCTTAGTCAGGGACACAGAAGCTTTAAGACCAGTTGCTACGTTTAGCGTGACAACGTTCTTGATGATAAGGTTGATTGGTTCAATATCGAGAGTACCACCAACAAGGTCTACTCTCACACTTCCAGTGTTAGTTACCTGCATTTAAAATTCCAATGTAAGGGAGTTCACGATAACGACCGGCATAGTCCAGACCATAACCGATCACAAATTTATCTTCGATTTCAAATCCAAGATAATCAATTTCAACTTTATGCTTAAGCTTCACTGGCTTAAAAAGAAGAGAAGCAAGTTTAACTTCCTTCGGCTTTCTTACTGAGAGAAGATCCATTAGTGTCTTGATCGTAAGACCAGAGTCAACGATGTCTTCCACGATAAGAACGTTCTTACCTTCAATGTTAGCTGTGATATCCATCTCAAGACGAACGTTACCCGAACTGTTTGTCGAGTCGCCGTAGCTTGATAGAGAAATGAATTCAAGTTTCAAAGGAAGATTGATTTTCTTGATAAGATCAGAGCAGAACATGAATGCTCCTTTCAAAACACAAATCACAACCAATTCCTGATTTTCAAAATCTTTTGTAATTGCCTTACCAAGTGCTTCGATTCGAAGAGCAATCTCTTCTTCAGAGATTAATGCTTCAGGTGTATAGAGTTCCATTTTTGTCTCCTTCCTAGCAGTATGAGTTGTTCAGGATTTCCCCTAAACCGCCCGCTCCAGGAACAATGTATTGATGATTATTTAAACCTTTTTCTAATTTCCAGTTTTTTCCGGGAACACTGTCGAGAACTTCCTGCGAAGATAATCCGCGATCAAGTCTCAAAGCAAAGATATGCAGATCAGGACACTCTCTCGTCACCTTCTCCAGATACTCGGGAGTGATGATCAAATGAAGTGCGACCATGTGAAGGGGCTTACCGCCAACATGATCTTTGTAATGATTGTATGCCTGAACGATCGTCCCGCCAGTGGCACCCATCGGATCAGGGAACAAAACAATCGCTTTATCAATTCCACCACCAATCTTTGAACCAGAGACATTCACGCCAGTGACTTTGCCGTTTTCATCGCTCACGCGGGCAACGTAAAAGTGATCCTGACGGATGAGACAAGGATTCATGAGGTAGTTCAATTTGTTGTAACAAAGGTGCGATGGAAAAGTTCCTGCACGGGCGAGATCAACTGAAACAACCGGAGTTTCTGGATCGATGATCTCTCCTTCATAAACTGCTTCAGGATGAGTCTCAAACATTCTCGTTTTACTCGCAACTTTTTTGCGCGGAAAAACCACATCAATCACGTGATCAATCAGGTTTGAGTAAAGCATTTCTACAAGATTGTTGATCTGAGGCTGGTGAGTGTCAGGAGAACCAAGTTTAGAAAGAAGAGAAATCATGAGCGGAGACGAAATCAAATGCACGTTTTTACCGTAGTGATGTTCAACTTCACTAGGACGAAAATTCAAGCTTTGATGTTGTGAATCCCGGGCCATGGACTATCCTCTATAGAGAGAAAAAGTCTAGCAGGGCCCGAGTGATAAGTCTCTTAATTAGAGAGTGAGCCAGCGAGCGGTTTGATTTCAGCTTCGAGAGGAAGAAGGGCCTGCTCTTCAGTTTCATCATACTGATAGTGTCCACGGCAACGCGCTTCATAAGCGTCAGTTTCACCGAGAAGGAACTGCTCATTAGACTTAGCTAGACGCTGAGTACGAGTTGCAGGTGCGCCACAAACTGTACAGATAGCGTGAATCTTCATCACTTCGTCAGCTACCGCAAGAAGCGTCGGCATTGGGCCGAAAGGAAGTGCGCGGTAATCAAGATCAAGACCTGCGCAAATCACTCTATAACCACGAGCTGCAAGCTTAACGACAACAGTAGTGATGTTTTCATCGAAGAACTGAACTTCATCAATCGCTACAACGCGAGTTGAATCCTTAAGACGGATAAGAATATCAACCGAACTCTCAACCGGTTCAGCTTTTACAGAGCGAGCTGTGTGAGAAACCACACCCTCTTTATCGTAACGAATATCAATTGCTGGTTTAAAGATTTGGACACGCTGTTTAGCGATTTGAGCACGCTCAACACGGCGGATAAGTTCAGATGTCTTACCTGAAAACATAGGTCCGCATACGACTTCAATCGATCCATGAAAATACTGGTGCGTCATCTATCCGGTCTCCTCGAAAATAACAAAAAACTAACAAGTGTGTGTGTTGCCATAATTTCAAAAATTGGGATGAATGACAATGAAACCACGGGTCTCAAACGATTGATAATGCATGGCCGTAAGAAAATAAAAGACAGGAATTTAGCTTACTAAATAAAATATTATGAAGGCCATGAGGCTCATAAACATCAATAGTAGAATCGTAGGCGTGAGTAAGATAACCCAGGTTAATGAACGAGAGGCGCCGAGGTTTGAACGAATCCCGGCATAGAGCAAAAAGTAGTAAAGGCCGGACTGAAT
>JBEIQF010000311.1:0-3997 GCA_040376635.1 Halobacteriovoraceae bacterium | reverse complement strand
GGGTTCCCAGTGTTTGGTAATGAATTCTTTGATCAATGGTTAAACCAAAAAAGTAACGAGATTCTTTCAAAAGTTGAAAGAGAGAAAATCTCTAACGAAGACATGTTGATTCTTTCGCTTAAAGCGCAAGTAAATCACTTTCATCATATGGATGTTGAATATAGAGAAGAGTTCAAAAAGATAGACAGACGATTTGATAAGCTCACGACTTTGCTAACCTGGGGAGTTGGTCTTTTCGTCTCCACTCAGATTGCCGTTCTTTATAAACTATTCATGTAAAAAAAAAGGCTCCCGAAGGAGCCTTTCTTATTTTATCTAAGCGTAGCTTAGTTTTAATCTTTGATTGGCCATGTACGTTCTGCGTACTTCATTCATGAACACACGGATATTTTTTTCAAGCTTAACCTTCTCTCCGCGGTAGTACGCTTCGATCTTAGCTTTGAGTTCCTGGTAGTTCATGTTCATTTCAATTGCTAGTTCTTCACAACGCTTTTTGAAACGGTAATCTTTCTCAATAAGCTCAATACACTTCTTAGAAAGTTCCTGCTTCAAAGTTTGTGGAGAATAAACGTTCTTAAGTTCAGCAAGTTTGAATTTGTTAAGAATCTTCAAGTAGAAGAATCCGATATCAAACTCAAACCAACGGTGACGGAACGAGCACGAACGCATGTGAGCGTGGTGATTGTTGTGGTCAAGTTCGCCGCAGATAAGGAAGTTAAGAGGAAGAAGGAAACCGAGGTTACGGCTGTTGTCAGTCGTTACGTGATTTCTATAACCCCACCAGTGAGCAAGTGCATTTACACCGCCAATAGCGAAGATCGGAGATACAAGGAAGTTAAGTACTGCTACAGCTGCACCCCAAAGTGGACCAAACGCAACGAGTGTAAGGAACGTGAGGATAACTGGACCAGTGAATGAGTGATTATACATGTAGGCTTCAAGCTTATTTGTAGGAATCGTTTTTCTGATTTTTGCTACTTCAGGCCATGACTTAGCTTTCGTGTAATCAAATACGCCAAGGAAAAGAGCATGAACAAGACCTTTCACTAGTGGTGAATGTGGATCTTTTTCCTGATCAGAGTGAGCGTGGTGATAGATGTGAACTGAAACCCAATCAACTTTAGAAAGTGAAGTCACCATCCAAAGCCAAACTTGCATCGGCATATCGATCCACTTGTTAATGATCACACCTTTGTGTGTGTGGTAACGGTGGAAAGACAAACTCATGGCAGTGATCGTGATGTGTGCCATAGCACAGATCCAGATCGTTAAGAAAATAACCGGATGAGCAGCGAGTACATCACCGAACAATCCATTCATACCTAATGTGTGTTTGATTCCGAAGAACATTGCAGCGTAGGCCGCTACGAAGAAAGAGAACAACTTAACCATGAGACTAATCCTTATCAAGACCGATGAATTTGTGGGGGCTCTGAGGTCATTTCCAAAACACCAGCAGGTGCTAGTTCAACACACAGTCCACACGCAATACATCCACGATCATCAATAATGAATGCGTCTGCAGTCACTTTGATCGCTTGGGTCGGGCAGATCATCTCACACAATTTTGACTCTTTCCAGAGTGATAATGCTTCCGTATTCCCCGTGAAACGAGGAACTCTTTTAAGCCTTGGAGAATAAAAATAAAGTTTATTCGGCCACTCTGTCTTGTGTAATTTGAAGGCTTTGAAAACCTTTTCTCCACTCAGCTTCTTCATCTGACGTGAATTCCAGAATGATCGGATGTAAGAAATTTTCTCGTAAAATTGTCTGTTCAAAATCATATTTAACGATCCATTTCCCAGCGGGATAGCCCGAGGCTCGCAAGTCCTGGAGCAATCTGAACCTCGGTTAATCCTTTTGCAAAAACTGGTAACGCTTGTGCAAGTGCAAAACCGGGTGTCTTCATTTTGATTCTTGCAGGTTTGAGATCTTTCTCAAACTTCACAAGAAACCCTGCTTCACCTGAGGGAGTTTCAAGAGCTGAGTAATGCCACTCAACAGGTTTTTCCAGTGTCTCAAAAACTTTATGAAGCTCAAGATAATTCTTATCAAAATCAGAAGGAATAACTTCACCAAGAGGAAGATTATCGATTACCTGAGTGATGATACGAAGACTCTGATGAATTTCCTCATATCGGATGAGATAACGATCAAAAGCAGATCCATGAATCCCAACAGGTATGTCGAAGTCGATATCCTGATAGAAGTAAAATGGTTGTGACTTTCTTAAATCAAAATTGAGACCGGCTGCTCTCATCGCAGGTCCTGAAATACCAAGCTGAATAACTGACTGAGCATTCACTGCCTCTCCTTCTAAAAGAGAACGGAACTGCTGCTGACCTAAAAGCGAGTGATGGATGATGCGAAGATTTTTGTGAAGTACATCTGCAACGTTTTGGTATTCAACAATCCAGCCGTGCGGAAGATCTTCTTTCACACCACCAATTTTTGCGACACCAAGTCCATGCCGATGGCCTGAGTATTTTTCAAAGAGCTCGAGAACTTTTTCCCGAGCATTAATATAAAGCTGAGCTTCAGAGTTTTTTGTCTCTCTGCATACAGTTGCAAGAACAGTGAGGTGATCAGCAATGCGGGCAAGTTCAAGCATCACGATGCGAATAGCTTGAGCGCGCTCAGGAATTTTTATCCTGAACATTTCTTCAATAGTTTTCGCCCACGCGACAGAATAATTCGGCGCTGAGCTCAAGTTTACTTTATCTGTTAACTGGAGAATCTGGAAAATGTCTTTGTTCTGAAAAAGGAGTTCAAGACCCTGGTGATGAAAACCAATACGAAGTTTTGAATCCACCACTTTGATTGGATCAAAACAAACCTGCCATTCAAAATTACCCATCGTTTGTGGAGATAGAAGATCGAATGTCTTCCACACATAACTTTCTTCTTGATAAGGAGCTTCAGATTTATTCGGATTATAACGAAGCTCCGGATGAGAAGGCGTCGCTTCAGACGGCCACTGTCCAGGCCTTGAATCTTTTCTCAAAGGAAAGTTCTTCTGACCCTTCGGAAGAATGAGTGATTCCTCAACTTTATCAAAAGTCAGATTGAGCATTTCCGCCTGCTCTCTTTCCATCCAGTCTGCATGAGGAAATGAAGTTACTACCGAAGGAATGATTTCACCGGCATTCACATGGAGGTGGAGATTCAGGCGCTGATGAGTTCCCATATTGAGAAGATTGTAAACGATCTCAAAATCAAACTTTCCACCAGCAGTATCGAGTGCCGCCATATCAGTCATCAGGAAGAAGCCCAGGTCTTCTTTCAGGAACTCCATCCAATCGAGAAGTTCATTCGGACGAACATACAAGTGATGCTGTCCCCATTCAGCTTTATAGCGCTTCCCACCTACGTGAGAAAGAATGTCTTTTGATTTTTCAAATTCTTTCCATTTAAACATTTTTCAGCTTCTCCCTGCAGACTTCCAGAGCCGAAAGAATCTCTTCCGGAAGGATGTTCCATCCTGCAACCTCAACGAAGCGAAGGCCTTCAGGGTTGAGCATTTTCACGGTGGGATGATTTTTCAAGAGAGTCATCGACTCTCCGAGGAGAAGAAGAACTTTTGAATCTTTAAAATCCTTGAACATAGCAGATGTGATTTCGGCATTTTTTGGCGTAATCACTCCGTCCCATACAACGATTTCCGCTGAAGCGTAATCGTTTACCATCTGCCATTCAAACGGCAAGCTTCGCGAGAATTTATCGCTCTGGATGGAGAGCCATTCAGTGTTCATCAAAGGATGCGAAAAATTATAAATTTTAACCGGGGCTACTTTATCTTTCATCAGTAAATAATCTTTTCTCTGTCAGCGTAATCTTTAACGTTTCTTTCTTTCCACGAAACGTCTTCAGGGAACAACTGGATTTCTTTTTTAATAACTTCGTTTGGATTTTTCGAACAATCAAATTTCTGTGATTTTACTTTCACCCAGGAATACATTTTTTTGTGAGTTCCAAACGGATAATTATCGTAATCGAT
>JBEIQF010000124.1:0-9051 GCA_040376635.1 Halobacteriovoraceae bacterium | reverse complement strand
TGCGCCCACACCCTTGATGCATTTTAACGGACGTTCCTCAATTGAGAGCCAGGGTCTTCCCGACCAGCTGAAGAGAAGCTTGGATGTCATCATCATGATATTGAGTAAGTAATCACCACGTTTTGTCTCAGGCAAGATGGCCAGGTGATCAAGACGCTCAGATTCACAAATGGCGATGGCATGAGAAAGAGTCTTCTCAGAAATCCTGATATCCGGATCCATGAACAAGATAAATTCTCCGCTGGCATGCTGAACACCCAGATGAAGAGCATGAACTTTGCCTAGCCATCCTTCGGGAAGTTCCGTCACTGTTACACTTTTCACATCGTATTGATTGATCACATCCTGACTTGCATCTTGAGAGCGATCATTCACAACCATGATTTCCAGATTCGCTTTCAGGGATGTGAGACGGGGAAGGGAATCTCGCAGGTCCTGCTCTCCATCCTTGACCGCCAAAACGATGCTGATCAGTGGAAGAGTTGTTGATGAGGGGAGAACATCATCAATGGATTTAAGGGCCTTCTGGGCCTTATAAACGTAATAAAGGAATATTGCCCATAACAGGCCGGTTATAAGGAAAAGAAGTGGCATACTTAATTGTCGAAAGTTTTGACAGCTAAGTAAACAGTTCAATAGGGGATCACCTGGGTTCAGATTTCTGGAATAATCGCCGGCATGAACCAAACCTGGGCCTCATTTAGGGCCGATCCTTATTTCCTGACGAAGTATTTCGCCATTCATACGGTGGCGCTTATCGTAATTGCTTCTATCCTGGTTTATTTCAATTCCGTGGATTTCAATATTACATTTCACTACAGCTATTTGTTTAATCTGCCACTGGCCGTTCTTTTTGGGATTCAGGTGCCGGTACTAATGCATAACTGCATGCATGGGAATCTAAAATCAAAGACCGCAAATATCATCTGTGGCGAATTATCCGGAATGTTTGCTCTTATGAGCCTTGGTATTCTTCGTATCAATCACACTCTTCACCATGCCTTTGCTGATACTCATAATGATCCTCATGATCCGGCGGAAAAGAGTTTCATCACATTCTTTTTCGTAAGCCAGCTCACGGGAGCAAGAATTATTGAAAAGAAATATCTCGAGTATCATGGAAGCTCGTTTAAAAAACGCGCTATCTTCAAACTCAATATTCTCATGCATTATGGCGGTCACTTTTTAAGACTCTTCGTATGGTATCTCGTTCTCGGGCCAGAATTATTCGTGAGTCTTTATTTACCGGCGTTTCTCATTTACTCCCTGGCCTTTGCTCATGTGAATTACATCACTCATAGAAAAGCTCAGAACGGTGAGACTGAAATCATCAATAAAGACGACAATCTTTACTACAATTTCATCAATTACATTGGCAGTGGTGTTTACTATCACAAGAACCATCACAACTATCCGAAGCTTCTGAATCCAATGCATCTTGAAAGAGAGGGCATATGAATCACTTTACTCTCTTCCGAAAAGATAAATACTATCTCATCAAATACCTTTCGGCCCATTTGCTGTTCATAAGCATTGTCGTTTTCTTTCAGTACAATAATCTGTCGGTAAATTTCTGGAGCTTTGACTTCGACTGGCGCATGCTTCTCACACTCCCACTAGGACTCATCATTGCTGTTCAAATGCCGGTCATGATCCATAATTGTGTTCATAGAAATCTCAGACCAAAGTGGCTTAACTTCCTGGTAGGAGAGATTGTTGGATTTTATGTGCTTTTGTCGATGGCCGCTTTCGAACTGAATCATATCATGCACCATTCACACTCAGATTCAGATCTTGATCCACATAATCCGTATAAGAGAAACTTTTTTGGATTCTTTTTTGCCAATAACTTTGGCGGGACAAGAGTCGTTCTCGCGAAATACAAAAAGTTTCACGGTGATACTAAATGGAACAAATTCTTATTCGAGACTATTTGCGTACTTCACTTCTTCAACGTACCTCTTAGAATTATGTTCTGGTTCTTCTTGCTGGGGCCGACATGGTTTGTGGTTTTCTTCATCCCATCGTACGCCTTCCACATGTTCGTATTTGCTCACATCAACTATGTGACTCATGAGACGAAGGACGATGGCAGTGTCCATCTCTACAACATGGATTCAAACCTTTACTATCGATTCGTAAATTACTTCGGCAGCGGTGTTTATTATCACAAGAATCACCATGCTAATCCCGGCCACTATAATCCTAAGATGGGTGCCAGCAATTCATTCCTCTTCAGGTAACCGGCCTAAGACACCCTAAAATTCCGTTACCTTTTTACCTGTAGCATTTGCAGCTGATAGGCATTCCCTTTCGAGAGGCGTATTTTGGCGGCACTTAAAAAGGAGTCTCTATGAAGACGTTTATCGCCATTGCCCTTGTTACCTCATCATTTGCTCACGCCTCTGTGATTACAGGAACAGTTAAAAAATTCTCAGGTCGTTATGTTGAAACTGGTAAGCCTTATGCTTATTCAGCTCTTTCAACTCCACGTGGAAGAATCTTGCTTCCGGATTTCATGAAGGCAGATGCACTTGCCGCCCTCAAAAATAATACAGTGACTTTCGATGCAGAGATCGAAGGTATGGGGTGCTCTGATATGAGTTCGGCCTGTCCATCGGGAATCATCAAAGACGTCAAATCAGTAAAAGTTGAAATAGCTCCGGTGAAGGATGCTGAGACATTCTCGGGCCCGGTGAAAAGATATAAAGGCATGGCAGTTGAGTCCCGCAGACTCTACGACTACATCGCTGTTGATGCTGGTGAGAGAATTGCGATTCCAGAATTCCTCGATGCTGAAGTTCTTTTAAAGCTCGAAGCTGAAATGGAAATCGTTGGAAAGCCTAAGAGAATGATGTGCACGGATATGAGTGCAGCTTGTGGGCCGACTAAGGTAAGTCCGCTTGAGTCGGTTGAAGTCCGTTTATAAAATGAGCAAAAAAAAAGCCTCCGAAAGGAGGCTTTTTTTTTTAAGATTTTTTTTGTGCTCCATCTTTTTGAAAAGAATGGAGCGGCTGATCAGATTCGAACTGACGACCTTCTGCATGGCAAGCAGACGCTCTACCAACTGAGCTACAACCGCGTTTAGTGAGGAACATATTAATTCTGTCTGCCAAAATCTGTCAACGGTAAGTTCTTATTATTGCGACTTTTCTTATGACGCCAAGCAGCCTATTCTTCGCAAGGAAGAGTCGTCGTCGAAATCTGCGTACAGATCACTTCTGTTTCCACTTTGTTCTCAGGAAATTGACTGCGAAGAACATCGGGAGTCTTGTCGGCACCAACGATTTTCACTTTGCCCGCATAGACTCTCTTTGTAGAGGCCGTATTGCAGTCACGTACTGTTTTCTCGCGAAGAGTGATCTCTTTCTTAAACTGAATGCTGACTTGTTCTACGGGCAAAGTAAGAGTGCCTTCGACGAAGTTGGCATATTTTAAGTTAATCTCATCAACTTGTGTGCCTGATTCCCAGTTAACTGATCCATCAGAATTGGAACATTTCACTGATGTCCACGAAGCATTTGCATTTGAGACAATAAGAGTGAGAAGGACTGTTGCTAGAGCTTTCATCGATACCCCTTAGTATTAAACTGCGAAAGTGATCACATGGGGGTAGGTAACCGTCAATGACGGTTTTTTAAGCATCTGCTAACACTTTGAGGAGTTACTGAAACTTCTGTTCCAAAGCTTTAATAATCTTTTGATAGCTTGGATTCGTGAAGCGCGCGTACAAGATTGGAAGAATATCTGATTTCTTCGACGGCTGAGATGGATTCAGAAGAATCTTCACAAAACAATCTGCAATGATGAAAACTTTTGAAAGAGGGTGAAGGTCTTCACCAGGATCTTCCTCAAGGCCCACACCATCAAGTTTTCCGTGAGACTGGATAAGCACTGTGCGGATGTAATCATTCGCTTCAGGATGACTTTCGAGAATTTTAGCTGCATCAGCAGCGTGATTAAGCACCTGACGTTTCTCTTCATCAGTAAGGTTTGATTCAGCGAGATCTTTCATGCTCGAGATCTGCATCTGCTGGTGAGATTTAAGCGTGATATCTGAGAAGAAAGAAACAAATGAAAGAATTTCTAAGTGATCCTGCTTGTACCAACTCTGCTTTGAAAGTACGTAGTGGCACATAAGAGCGAGAAGGTGACAGTGCTGATAGGCATACGCCACTTTATTCGAGAAAAGAAACTTCAGAAGGTTTGCCACTTCCGGAGAATTCTTCACTGATTTAACCATTGAGTTGATTGATGCTTCTGAAAGATCAACCGAAGCCTGATCAAGACCCATTTGCTGAACAGAATCGCGGACGATTTCGTGAGCATTAGCGGTCGTGAGGATTCGATCTTCAAGAGTTAAGTCTTCACGTTCCAGTTTTTCAACCAGGTTATTCGTCACAAACGTCGTGAAGTGCTGAACATAGTCTTTCGGGATGTAGAATTCCTTCAAGCCTTGCTCTTCATACTTATTGATATCGTTTTTATCAAAGACATCTTTCGAGTGAATTCGCTTAACAAATTGATATTCATTCGGACCTTTTTTGATCCTGATATAAACGTCACAAGGAGTTTTTTGAATATCGTAGAAGTAGTGAAGGCCAATAGGAAGATAATCAGGCTTCACTTTGTTAACAGCATCCTGAATCGTCACACCAAGATGAGAAGCGGCCTGCTTGATGAGAATTTCCCAGCTCACAGGTTCCTGCAGGCAAAGAATTTCATTGGCGAGGCTAGGGCACTCACCAAGAATAATCAGTGAAGTATTGAGAGATTCGTTTTTAATGTGCTGATAAATTTTTTGAGCAGTTTCTTCCGAGCCGACTTTTGCTTTTGTAATGATGAGAGCAACCTGCGGAAGAATACGTAACAAGGCCAACGCTTCATCAGCGTCTTTACGTAAGATCACATCAGTTCCAACAAACGTATTAAGGTTCAGTGAAAAAATCTTCTTTAGATCTTCATTTGTTTCTATCAGGATCGTCTGACTCATAAGAAAAATCTTAACACGATTGGAGTTAACTCCAAGTAATTTGAAGAATGAAAAAGTCTGCCGGAAAACTTAAACAAATAAGTCAGGCTCTTGGAGCGGTATTAAAAGGCCGCTTTTGGAAATAAGCTGCCCAGAAAATGAGGTGCTTTCAGGGTTGAAGGCCGAAACCTTGCCATGGCCACCGGGAATATCGATCACGTAGTGAGGGAGGGCCCATCCTGGAAGCTTGTCCCGAAGGGCCGAATACACCTCGCGACCTTTCTCAAGAGGAAGGTAGAAATGCATTCCACCTTTCACCCTGTCCGGATGATGGAGGTAATAAGGTCTCACCTTGAGGTCGATGAATTTCTCAAATAACTGTAGCAATGTAGCACTATCGTCATTCACCCCATTCAGAAGGACCGTCTGAGACAGGAGCTGAACCTTTAACTCAGATAACCTCAAAATGGCCGCATCAGCTTCGGCATCAAATTCCTGCAGATGATTGGCATGGATCGCAACTGAGATGGTTCTGAATTTTGCGGAATATTCTTTGAGGACCAGTAAAAGCCCTGAATCCATTCTTTCCGGCATAATGACTGGATAACGGGTATGGAAACGGATGTCTTTTATCGATCCGATTTCAGAAAACCCCGCGAGGTACTTTTCAAGTCTTTCATTTGAAAGAGTGAAGGGATCTCCACCTGTGAAAATGATTTCAGAAATTTCAGGATGAGCTTTCAGGTAATCAAGAGTTCCTGAAAAATCATTCTGAAAAAGTTCTTCATCACCATTTAATTCATTCTTACGGAAACAGTATCTGCAATGAACCGGACAGATTGTAGTCGGCGCAAACAACGCACGGGAATGATATCGATGAATGAGCTGAGGTGCCTTGAAATAATTTTTATCGCCGATCGGATCTTCAAATCCAAAACGGTTTAAGTCCGGATCAAGTTCGCTGTCACAAGGGAGAAATTCCTTCGCAAGAGCACTTTGTGGTCCGAGATCTTTGATTTTCTGAGCAAGTTTACGGGGGATAAAAACGGGATACTCTTTTTCAACTTCAGACAAACGGGGAGTGAAATCCTCACCGAGGAACTGATACAAATCTCTCAAGGATTTGAAGGCTACTTTGAATTCACTTGTCCAGTTTTGGTTCTCGACCACTTCTTTCAAGCTCCTTCAGGTACTGGCGTTTGTAGATGTAGGCACACGTGCGGATCAAGATCGCGCCGTAAGCAGAGATTCCGAGAAAATGAAAAAGCAAAGTCTTGAAAGGAAGAATGCCACCCTCATGAAGAGTGTAGAGAATCCATTTCAAGAGAACGATGTGAGCGATGAAAATCACAAACTGTGTCGTTCTCATGCCGATATTTTCTTTCGTGATAAAATTTTTCATGCGAGCTCTCTCCTCAGTAAACTTGCCTCAAGCTTACGGAAGGATTTAATTTTTTTTAGTAAGAATGATTTATTCATTCCTGTAATGAGGCATTCAGCAAAAAGCACCGGACCTTTCGGAAGAGGCATAAGCCCGATTGGTCTCACAGGTCTCGTCGTTCCCATTTTTGAGCCACCACGATAATCAAGCTGAACAAGTTCCTTACCCTGAACCATACTTGCGAGATCTTTCAGGCGGGTGGAGAAATTAAAACAATCGTTAGAATTAAAATTTGAAAGTCTGAAGACAAAACTTTTTTCCATCGCCACTTTGTGATCAGTTTCCGCTTTTGCAATATGGGCCATGATCTTCAGGCACGCATACGTATCTTCAATCGCCACATGATGCTGAAGAGGGAAGCCAACGTACTGACTCAAAGTAGAAAGCTTGAAGTTCAGCGGACTATTTTCTTTGTTTTTATAAACAGCTCGCGCGTAACGGCAGCTGTCAAAAATATCCAGTGGCGGAAATTCGATCTGAAAATCATGGGACGACTTGATGAGGTAACCCAAATCAAACGTTGAATTGTGCGCAATCATCGGATGACGGCCGACAAAGTCCCAGAAATCTTTTAAAGGTTTTTTGATAGTTGGAGACATTTTCAGGTCATCATTTCTGAGACCATGAAACTGAATCGTGAATTCAGGAATATCAATCAGGGGATTGATCAGCTGGTGGTACGATGAAACTTCTCCACCCTCCGTGATCTTAACCGCAGCGATTTCAATGATCTTATCCACCAAAGGCGAGAGCCCGGTTGTCTCAAGGTCAACGGCCACGAGCCCTTTTGGAAAAAGGGAAAGAATTGAGGTAATTTCCTCAGGTGTAATCGAAAGCGCCGATTGCGATCTTGACATGGAGCTTCTTATAACGTTTTTCCCTCGGTTTCGTCTAGAGAAAACGCCCTTGTTTCATTGACAAGTGCAGAGCACAAAGTCCAAGATTTCAGCACATTTAGAAACAAAAGGATCCTCACAATGGCCAAAACGTTTGATGTTGTTGTTTTAGGCGCAGGCCCAGGCGGTTATGTAGCTGCTATTCGTGCCTCTCAATTAGGAAAGAAAGTTGCAATCGTTGAATCTGATAAACTCGGTGGGGTATGTCTTAACCGTGGTTGTATTCCTACTAAAGCTCTTCTGAAATCAGCTCACTCAGTTCACGAAGTTCATGACCTTAAAGGTCTTGGTATCAACGTGGATCTAAAAAGCCTTGATGCTACTGTTGCTGTAAAACGCGCGAACACAATCGCAGATAACATGTCGAAGGGAATTGCCTTCCTCATGAAGAAAAACAAAATCGAAGTGATTCCAGGAAAAGGTGTTTTCAAGTCGAAGACATCAATGGAAGTAACTGGTGCTGATGGTAAGAAAGAAGAAGTGAACTTCACAAACTGTATCATCGCTACTGGAGCTCACTACCGTTCATTCCCTGGACTTGAGCACGATGGCAAACGCCTTATCGGTGCATGGGAAGCTCTTAAAATTGAAAAACTTCCAAAGTCGATCGGTATCGTTGGTGCTGGTGCGATCGGAGTAGAGTTCGCTTACTTCTGGAATGCGTTCGGCGTAGACGTTCACATTTTCGAAATGCAGAAGAACCTTCTTCCAATCGAAGACACAGATTGTTCAGTTGAAGTTGAACGGGCTTATAAAAAACTTGGCATGAAGCTTTCTCTGGGTATCGAAGGCATCACAGCTAAGAACAACGGCAATGACGTAACTTTCACAGTGAAAGAAGGCGGTAAGTCTGTTGAGCATAAATTTGAAATGGGACTTATCGCTGTTGGTATGACTGGTAACATTGATGGCTTCGGTCTTGATAAGATCGGTGTTCAAACTGAAAAAGGTTTCATCAAAGTTAACGATATGTACGAGACAACAACGAAAGGTATCTACGCTATCGGTGACGTTTCAGGCCCACCACTTCTTGCTCACGCAGCTTCTCACGAAGGTGTAACTGCTGCTGAACACCTTGCTGGTAAGCACCCTCACGCAATCGACAAGATGAACATCGCTGGTTGTACTTACTGTCAGCCACAAGTTGCTTCTGTTGGTTACACTGAAAGAGCGCTTAAAGAAAAAGGCATCGAGTATAAAGTTGGTAAGGCACCATTCACAGCAAACGGTAAAGCGATTGCTTCGAATGAGAATAACGGTTTCATCAAGACTCTCATCGGTAAACACGGTGAACTTCTTGGTGCACACATCGTTGGAACTCACGCAACTGAACTTATTCATGAATACGTTCTCTTCCGTACGATGGAAGGAATTGATGAAGAAATCTTCGCAACAATTCACCCACACCCGACTCTAGGCGAGTTCCTTGGTGAAGCGGTACTTGCAGCGAAGGGTAGAGCACTTAATTTATAATTTTTGGTTCTTAAATAGGAGTTACGTATGGCTAAGGTTGAAGTAGTAATGCCCCAGATGGGAGAGTCGATTACGACTGGTACTATCACGAAGTGGCATAAAGCAGCAGGTGAAGTGATTGAGCTAGATGCGATCCTTCTTGAAATCTCGACTGATAAAGTTGAATCGGAAATTCCATCTCCGATCCACGGTAAAATTGTAGAACTTCTTTATCCTGAAGGCGCAACAGTTGATGTTGGTCGTCCAATCGCGATTATCGAAGACGATCT
>JBEIQF010000111.1:0-9612 GCA_040376635.1 Halobacteriovoraceae bacterium | reverse complement strand
TGACGGCAAGCTTGAAGACGGTGCTAAGCCTGATCAAAAAGACCTCGCTGCAAAAGCAGTCGGCCAGCTTGATACAATTTCCAGTCTCTTTAAAGACCAGCGTTGCGGACAGCAGCTTGTTGGTTTCCTTGATTACGCTTCTGTTTTCGTAGACGTTGCCACAAGCATGGTTCCATTCCTGGCGCTCTACGGTGGTTCTGAGGCAATGCCATGGGTACTTGGACCAGCTATTGGTGGGGCAGCAGCAAAAGCTCTTATCATGTTCTTTAAAAATAAATCAGTAGATATGAGAAACCCGGACCAGAGTAACTCATTCTTAAAAAACTCGTGTTCATTCTATAACCTCAATCAGATCAAAGAATCGCTTGATGACTTAGAAATGCGCCAGTCTCCTGCGATTGAAATTGAACTTCGTAAGACGAAAGAGAAACTTGCAGAGCTTATTTCAAATGCACCGGCAGAACCTGAATCAGACATTGCTCAAGTTTTAAAGCAAGCTGATAAAGATGCCGCTCGTATTAAGTTCCTTCAGGATCAAATGAAAGTTGATGCAGTTGAAGGTTGTCAGTATGTAAATGCTTACGCCAATAAGCAAGATCCAGGCGGTATGGTTGACCGAGTATGGGCAAACTATGAGAAGACTCTCGTAGATGCTGAATTCAGATTAGAGCTTGAGAAAAAATTCTTTATTGATGAATTAAATCCTTCAGTGGCCTCAGGAACCGATACGGCGAAGTGTAGTCGTTGGTTAACGAAAATGTCAGCAATGTCAGATGCTGGTATTGCTCTTCTCAAAAAAGCATCTGTCGATGACAGTGCAGTGAAGGGTTATCAGGCGCATAAAGAAGAGAAAATAAAGCTTGAAGCTTCTATCAAACTACAGGAAGCACGCATGAAGTTCTTCGAGGAACTCACTGGTACAGGCTTCAACATTGAATACTCAGAAATTATCCGTTCTCATGAGCAAGTACAGGATTCTATTTTCTCTTCTTACAGATGGCTCATTACACTAAAAATGAAAGGTCTTGCTGAAGCATGGCTTCGTGTGAAACTTGAAGACTCTGAGATGAACCAATCTGACTTTAAAAATCGTCGTAAAGAAGTTGAAGACCGCATGAAGAGCGTTGAGAAAGTCATTGGTAAGACGTTTTCGAAAAATAACATCATTGATTTCAGTACAAGCTTTATTGACAGGACTGACCGTGAACATCCGGTTGTGACTAAAAATGTACTTACAGAAGTTTGTAATCAGCTTCGTCGCACTTGGACTTCATGGTACAACGGATCGATTCACGCGAAAGCAGGAAAGGATTATTGTGTCGCATTTGATCGCGTGATTAACAAAATGGATTATCCGGAAGTTCAGCAGTTGTGTTTCGGTACAACAACTAAGAATGGCAAAAAATTAGTTCGCTCACTTCGTAATCAGGTAAATGACTTTAAAACAATGAAACCTGAAGCAGATGCCATCATGAAGAAAATGCAGGAACTTTCTTGTAAGGAAAGTTCCGACACTACTGCTGAATTGTTAGCATCACCAATTATTTAATCTTCCCGGCTGCCAGAGCTTTCACAGTTTCCTGGCAGCCCCCAATAAGCTTTCCATTCACAAAAACTTGCGGATAAGTCGGCCATCCACTCCACAATTTGATTGCGAGACGAGGCTTCCAGCCTTTCATGTAGCTTCCGTACTCAAGATATTTGAATTCAATACCAGCTTCTTCGAGAGCTTTTCTTGCTTTCTTCACAACCGGATTTTGTTTCATTCCAACCACGACAACTTTGTTAGCAGCAACTGCAGCTGAGACTTCTTTCACGACATTGGCGTGAAACGATTCGATTTGCGAAAGAGCTTCTGTGTCTACATTCTCAGAACCTAAAATAGTGCGACTCATACGATCTCCTTAGAGTTGAACTGGCGCTCGACAAGTTTATGATAGAGCCCGTTTTCCTGTTTAAATAATTCGTTATGTGTTCCGGTCTGAACAACTTTTCCGTTTTCCAGAACCAGGATTTTATCTGCTCTTTTTACTGTAGAGAGTCTGTGCGCAATGATAAGGGTCGCGCGTTTTCCGATCTGATCTTCCAGGGCCTTCTGAACTAAATGCTCACTTTCAGCATCTAGAGAGCTTGTAGCTTCATCAAGGATAAGAATCTTTGGATTTTTAAGAAGAGCTCGTGCAATCGCCACTCGTTGTTTCTGACCACCCGAGAGTTGCACACCACGCTCACCAACTAAAGTATTGTAGCCATCCGGAAAACTTGTGATGAAGTCATGAGCGAAGGCTTTCTTGGCAGCATCGATCACTTCTTCCATCGTCGATTCCGGTTTTCCATAACGGATATTTTCAAAGAGTGATTCTGAAACGAGAACTGGTTCCTGAGAAACAAGTCCGATAGACCGACGAAGCCCTTTCAGTGAGTAAGACTTGCTACTTTCATGATCAAACGTGATGTCACCTGCGCTAGCTTCATAAAATCTCATCATGAGTTGCACGAGAGTAGATTTTCCTGCACCCGATGGTCCAACGACGGCCACTGTTTCATGAGGGGCAATCGAAAAACTGACTCCCTGAAGAATCGGAAACTGAGGACGAGCAGGATAAGAGAAGTGCACATCCTTAAACTCGATGTTTCCTTCTTTAATTTGTGGGTTACCTTTATCCAGGTTTTCCGTTTCTTTCTCTAAGAGTTCAAAAATTCTTCCACTTGCGCCAAAGGCCGACATGAAATCAGTATAAAGACTTCCTAGCATTCCGACGGAGAATCCAACTGTGATAACATAAAGAAGAAACGAGGTGAGAGTTCCCACACTCATTTCACCCTTGATCACAAGTGTACCGCCATACCAGACGATGAAGACCACGGCCGTGAGACCAACAAGAGAAACCAGGTTCGTAAATCGTGCGACTTCCTTGATTTTTTCTTTTGAGAGAGCAAATGAAGCTTCAAGGCGTGAGTGATAACGATCTTTCTCAAAAGCTTCCTGAGCGAATGATTTCACCGTGCGGACACTTCCAATTCCTTCCTCTGCCACTCCCGAAGAAGCAGCAAGAGCATCTTGAGCTCGTTTAGAAATTGATTTCACTTTCTTTCCGAACCTCGCAGCAAGAAAACCCAGAGGAGGAATAATGATAAGGATAAAAACTGTAAGTTTGGCACTTGTCATGAATAACATCAAAACACCACCGAGCGCCTGGACCAAGGCTCTCACGAGCATCGAGATATTCACACTGAGAGCATTTTGAAGAACGGCCGTATCACTCGAAAGACGACCGATGAGTTCACCGGTTTTCTGTTGGTCAAAAAATGTAATGTCTTGTCCAAGAATCTGACCGAATAATCTGTCACGAAGGCGCTTCACCGTTTTCTCACCAGCGAGAGTGAAGAAGTAATAACGAAGAGCAGATGTCACTGATTGAATGGCAAAAACGCCAACTGCAAGAAGGGCCGCAAAATTTAACTGCGACTGATCTTTCTGGGCGATCGCTTCATCTATGATCTTTTTAATAGTGTGTGGATAAACGAGCAGGGCAGCCGAGCTGATAGCGAGAAATAGAAGTCCCCATCCAAGAAGAGGCCATTCTTTTCGACTGAGTTGCATGAGTTTTTTAAATGTATCCATGAACGGCAGTGTAAAGTTTAGTTTACATCATGTAAAGTTTAGTTTACATTGCCTACATGGACCTCACGAATACCTTAAAGAGTCTGCGCCAGAAGCATGGGGATATTTCCCAGCAGCAACTTGCTGACATGGTAGGTTGCTCGCGCCAGACAATCATTTCAATTGAGAGTGGATGCAAAAATCCTTCGGTGGAGATTGCACTCAAAATCTCTCAGGCATTAAAAACACCGGTAGATCAAATTTTTTCTTTATCTGATGGAAAAGAAAAAGATAATCTTTGTAAAAGAATATCGGACTTTTTTAAATGCAAAAAATAAATCTCCTTTTCCTCGCTCTCTTCCTTTCTTCGTGTGCACACAAGACGGGCCCTGTAATCTATACTCCTTCGACGAAGTACGATCGAAAGGAATGGAAGCATTGGACGGATTCAGATAAAAATTGTCAGAACACCCGTCAGGAAATTCTGAAAGCTCGATCAATAACAGATGTGAAATTCAATAAGCGCGGTTGCACTGTTGTGTCGGGCAAGTGGCACGACTACTATTTCCCTCAAGTTCATACAGATGCAAAGAATGTAGAGATTGATCATCTCATTCCCTTGAAGCACGCCCATGATCATGGTGGAGACGGTTGGACAGCGGCCAGGAAAGAACAATTTGCGAATGATCCAGAAAATCTTGTGATCACGTTCAAACCTTACAACCGTAAAAAAGGTGCGAAGGGAATTGATCAGTGGCTTCCGGTGAATAAAGAGTATGCTTGCAAGTACATAGCTGACTGGCAGTACATTAAATCAAAATATAATTTGAGTATTTCGCCTAAAGAACATCAAACGATCGTAACAAGTAAGTGTCATCAATAAAATTTTTCACAAGCTCAGGCACTCTATCAAATGAAGGCTTATCAATGACTTCGTAGTGTTTGAATGTCGATAGTTCCCCTTCAATCTTTTCTACACCGTGACCGGTATAAAAAATAAAAGGCAGATTTGAATTAGTTTGACGAACAATCTTGAAAAGTTCGAGACCACTCATTTTTGGCATATGATAGTCCGTCAGTACGCAGTCGATTTTTTGTTCGTTGATAATCTTGATCGCTTCTTCGCCATTGGCGGCCACGAAGATGTGTTCGCAAACATTACGTAACAGGAATTGCAGGGAGTCCAACAAGAGCGGCTCATCATCTACAATTAACAAATTACCTTTCATGGGAATCCTTAAGAAAAATTAAGACTACCTCACTTTCGGATTATTTTCCAACTACTTGAACGGCTTTACCTGAGCATTTCCGTTTGATACGGTTAATTCATGAAAAACCTCATCTGTATCATCGGCCTCATCTGTTCCCTTAACCTCCATGCAATGGTGAATATCACTATGGAAACCTCTAAAGGGACGATCGAAATAGAACTCGATGAAGTGAATGCTCCTATCACGGTGGCAAACTTTCTGGTGTATGTGGATGCTGGGTTTTACAACGGCACTATTTTCCATCGTACAGTGAAAAACTTTGTTGTTCAGGGTGGGGGTCATACTTCAGACATGACGGAGAAGCCGACAAATGCTCCGATTAAGAATGAGTGTATGAATGGGTTATCGAACCTCAAAGGTTCTCTCGGCATGGCCCGCAATGAAGACATGGATAGCGCCACTGCTCAGTTTTATATTAATACAAAAGACAATGTTCGCCTGGATCAGCGTTACGCAGTTTTTGGCCGAGTGACTTCTGGTTATGAAGTTGTTGAAGAGATCGAAAACTCGGTGACGACGACAATTGGTGAATATGAAAATGTACCTGTTGAGCCAATCTTAATAATCTCCGTCCTTCGAACTCAGAAAACTGACTAGAGTCACAAAATACCATCTTAAGTTTGTCTAATGTTCGGTCCTTTAAGGTCGATAAGAGTCTTATGAAAAGAACTCTAATGGTCCTTATTGTTTTGGTTTCTTCGTTTGCACAAGCAGGTGTAGATCTGTTGATCGAACATCCTCGCAATCCAAGCAAGATCAAAGATCGTTACTCAGTTAGTTGCGATAAGAAGTGCGCGCTTGAAATTGAAGCACTCAATCCGTTGAAGGGTAATGGCGATCATAAGATTGAAACGAAAGTAAAAGAGCTTTGGTCGCTCGTTCTTCCGAAAGAAACGAAAGTCAGTAAAAGCAGAATCCTCTACACCATCACTGCTGTTGATGGTGATAAAAAACTCTCACTCAATGTTGGCTTTCCTGATAATTACGACGGTGATGAACTTTCAAAATACCTAGGTCTTATTAGTTATATAGAAGATGTTAAAAAGACAATGCGTTCACAACTTGAAGCAGGTAAGAAATGAAATTTTTTGTTCTGGCGCTCGCTACTTTCTCAGCGCTATCTTTTGCAGAAGATGAAAATCGTATTTATAGAGAGGGATTTGATGTCTTGAGAAACCCTTCTCAGGCAGTGAACAATGTCCTCTGTAAATCAGATGATCCAAATGCTCCCTGGTGTAATGATCTATATAAGCATACTTGTGCTTATCCAAAAAAATCCAATCTTGTCGGTGCCCTTGATCAGTCTATCTACGATAGATTTACCGGGAAACTAAGACCGGACTCGACTCAAGTTCAGAAAAACGACAGTTACTATGCAGCGATTGCGAGCACTGAAGCAGAAGTTTTTGGTCAGAGTCTGGCAAAACGTCCGGATATCGTTCAGGTGTTCATGGATGCGAAGACTTACATGAGACAGTCGATCACTTCGAATCCGTATATTCCTAAAGATAAACAGACGAAGATGGCAAACAACATCATGAGCATCAACATGCGTACTGGCCGTGAGTATATTGATGAAATGATCGTTTCACTTCGTGCAAAACTTCCTAGTGCAGATAAAGAGGACATAAGAAAATCCGCGATTGAACTTTACCAGTCTAGTTGCGGTCAGCACGGATTGGACGTAAACGCTTTCTACGAAGGTGGAAAGTTCGTTTTGTGTCCCGGACTCGTGCATTCCCTTTCTGATTATGGACCGAAAAATAAGAGTGAAGTTCTGAATGCTCTTTCATTTACTATTGGTCATGAAATGGGACACTCAATCGATGCAGCTGAGTTTCCTGAAGTTTATTCAAACATGCGTGCTTGTTATGTTGGTATGACAAATAGACCTGACATCTGGGATGAAGACAATGCCTGCGAGATTACCGGTGATTACTGGGGAACACTCGTAATGGCCAATCGCTTACGAGCTCAGGGTGTTAAAGGTCCTGAGGCTGCAAGAGTAGCGGCTTTTGCAACGGACGGATGGTGCGCTCAGGAAATGGGGTCAGCAGTTCTACATTCAGGAGACTTTCGCGTAAATAAAACGATGTCTACGTTTCCTGCCCTTCGTGAAGCAATGTCATGCGAAGGACCTACACGAGAATCTCCTGCGTGTATGATTAGTGGTAAAACACCGCGCTAGTGCTTTTTAGATTTAGCAGGAGCGCGTTTTTTCTTAGCAGCAGGTGGAGCTACCATTTTACGATATTCCTCAACGAGAATTTCGTATAACTCCCAGGATTCTTCCGGCTTCGTCACGCAATACTGTGCGTGGAAGTTTTCCCAGAGATCATAATCCTTATCTTTCAGAAGATTAATGACGTAGAAACACTTTTGAAGATAGTTGTGTTTACTCTTATCAAAAGCTTCAACAGGCAGACCCATAAATCACTCCTTCGAATCGTTTTTCGATCGGGAAGACTTATCGGCATTAAACAATCATAAATTTGATTTAGAACCTAACCTTAGGGAATTGCACGATAAAAGCAGAACCTTTGCCTGGCTCACTTTCCAACATGATTTTACCCTGATGTTCTTCAACAATCTGTCGATTGATGTAAAGTCCTAAGCCGAGACCATTCACATCTTCCTCAGTATGAGCACGCTCAAAACGCTTAAAGATCCTTTCCTGGTCTTCCTTGTTGATTCCACGGCCATGATCTTTCACTTTAATTGTGACGAATTGATTACATTGCTCGAGATGAATGTGAACAGGCTGTTTGCCACCGTAACGAATCGCATTTGTCATAAAGTTCGTCATGACCTGATCCATTCGATCTGGATCACACACTAACGTAATGTCATCGGCAGCAATGAATTTAGTTTCGATATTCTGATCGCGAAGTTGATCTCTAAAACGTTCAAGTAAATCTTGGATAAGTTGATTCAGATAAACATTCTTCAGGTTGAGACTTAGTTTGCCACTTGAGATTCTGGAGATATCCAGCATGTCATCCACCAAACGAGTAAGACGCTTTAACTGAGTTTTTGTACTTCCGAAAAACTTATGCATGAGGCGAGCAGAATCGACTTCCTGAGGAAGCTCTTCCACAAGGCTAGTGAGAACTTCAAGCTGTAAATTAAGAGACGTGATTGGTGTACGCAATTCGTGAGAGGCTATTGAAATAAAATCGTCACGAAGTTGAATCGCTATTTTTGAATCACGGTAGAGTTGAGCGTTATCAATCGCAATCGATGCGTGTCGTGATAGCTCTTTTGCCGTGTTGAAATCTCTGTCATCGAAAGGTCTGCGGTCAGAGCAAACAAATAGATTCAATGCCCCAATAACTTTTCCACGGATAATAAAAGGCACAGAGATATGTGAGTAGATATCTATGCCAATGATGAGTTCAGCATGTTTGTCATCATAGGTATTACTTTTCACAATACTTGGATCAATGATTTTCAGAAATTCCGGCTGACCGGTACGGATACAGCGTGCAGACGGTTGGGGAGAGTCAATCTTAGGTGGATATCTAAGCTGGAGTTCATCCATTAGGCTCTGCTTCACTGGATCTCTATGCTTAGTAATGATTCTTCTGATCTGAGTTCCCTCAATAATGTCAAACATACAGCCATCAGCGAGGAAAGGGATAGATGACGAAGCAATCTTATCGATGACTCTTTCAAATTCAATGGAAGACATGAGGTGAGACTTAACCTGTGTCATGAAGGCATTAATACCTTGTTCGCGCTCGCGTTCTCTTTCTGCCTTTACCTTATCAGTGACGTCCTGGTGAATAAGAACTACTTCCTTAACGGCTCCATTAGAATCCTTTAAGGGGTAAAGTAATCCGCGTGCATAACGGGCCCTGCCTGGAAGATTGATCGTCGCAGGATCATACAAAAATTCTTTGATCTCAACAGTTTCGCCAGCGAACGCTTTGCGTATTTTATCCAGTTCTCCGGCCTCCTCGAGAACTTTGTCTTCGAGCATGTTGTAATCTCTCAAGATGAAATTTCTCACAAAATCTTCTGAGATTGACCAAAGCTCCTGAAAAGACTTATTTACAAGAACAGTCATTCCGCTCTTGTCTACAATCTGGATTGAAAGTGGTGATTGTTCAAAGATCGCCTGAAATCTTGCACGGGATCTTTCAAGGTCTGTGCATTCATCAACTGTGAGAAGAGCACCGATCTGATTTCCATCTGCATCTTTTAAAGGATGAGCGTCGTATTTTACCAGAATAGTATGAGCATTTTTCCTTCTGAGAATGTGATAACTGTTTCTCACAGTTTCTCCTCTCATGGCACGCATAATAGGAAGTTTCTCATTTGGAGTTGGAGTTAATCCATCCATCTCCATCACCTGTATATATTCAGGCCATGAGTGTAGTTCCAGATCCTGGGGGTAAGGATGAATCTCCAGGACTCTTTTATTTCTGTAAGTGATATTGAAATTATTATCGACAGCAAAAACACCATGTCCGGTGTTCTCCAGGATCAGAGAAAGATACTCCGGGGATGAATTAAACTTGCGATTTGTAATCATACCCGGGAGTGTAGCGTGCTTATTTCTCAGGTGCAACTTTTGAAGGCTTAACTTTCTCATGAGGCTTCACATCTTTAGTTTCAACTGAAGCTGGTTCACGAGTTTCTACGGCCACGGCTTCCTCTTTAGGTGGGTGATTCCCAACGGTCGAAGCATTATAAGCGAAAGCAGAACTTGTTATGAGAAGAGAAGCGATAAGG
>JBEIQF010000436.1:0-2583 GCA_040376635.1 Halobacteriovoraceae bacterium | reverse complement strand
TCAGAAATTTCTCAGGTGCAGCTTCCTAAACTTCGTGAGCGTGACAAGATGGAATACCGTCTTGGTGACTTCATCGGTCAGTTTGGTATTGAAGAGCAACTTGATAAATATCTTCGCGGTGAAAACGGACACGAATTCGTGGAAGTGGATGCGCGAGGAAGAAGAAAGCGTTACATCAACACAGATAACCTCTTTAAAGGTATTGAAGACGAAAAACCTCTTTCTGGTATGAACGTGAAACTCACGATCGACAGAGATATGCAGGTTGCTGCTTACAATGCTCTTGAAGGTAAAGTCGGCGGTATCATCGCTATTGATATCGATTCCGGTCAGGTTCTTACGATGGTATCTCGTCCATCATTTGATCCGTCTCAATTCTCTCGTGGTCTTACTCCTGAATACTGGCGTTCACTCGTAGGTAATAAAGAGCATCCACTTCGCGACAGAAATATTCAGGAACACTTCTCACCCGGTTCAACTTTCAAGGCCATCACTGGTATCGCAGCTTTCGAACGCGGTGAAATTGATGAGAACACTGAAGTAAACTGTGGTGGTTCATTCCGTCTCGGTCGTAAGGTTTATCACTGCTGGAAAAAGGAAGGTCACGGTCCAACGAATCTTGTGAAAGCAATTCGTGAATCTTGTAACGTATTCTTCCAGAAAGCCGCTAACCGAATGGATATCGACGATATCGCTTACTATGCAAAACACTTCGGTATGGGCGCAAGAACTGGTATCTCACTTCCTCGTGAAGTTTCAGGTCTTATCCCGACTAAAGAATGGAAGAGAAAACGTTACGGACAGGAATGGCAGGCAGGGGAAACTCTTTCATGTGCCATCGGTCAGTCATATGTACTTGCCTCAACTATTCAAATGGCAATTGCCTACGCTGCCATTGCGAACGGCGGAAAAATTTATCGCCCTTACGTAGTGAAAGATATCTACGATACTCAAGGTGAACTTGTGAAAACATTTACGCCGGAATTGTTGTCGTCGATTGAAATGAAAAATCCAAAGACTCTTAAGTTTGTTCGTGAAGGTCTTTTCCAGGTTGTGAACAATCCGAAAGGAACTGCATTTGCAAGACGTGGTCAGGGTATCTTGATGGCCGGTAAGACTGGTACATCACAGGTGAAGTCTCAAAGTTCTGATAAGGTTTACCAAAAATGTGAACTTATGGATTATGAGTCACGTCACCACGCTCTCTTCGTAGGTTTCGCTCCAGCGGATAACCCTAAGATTGCCGCTGCTGTAATCGTAGAGCACGGATGTCACGGTTCAAGTGCTGCGACTCCGGTTGCTGAAGCTGTTATTTCTCAATACATGAAAAAATATCAGCCACAAATGTACCTAGAGAATCTTGAAAAAGATAAAACGATTAAAGAGAACTGGATTAAATCTCTACGCGCCAATCAACCGGCGAAACCTGCAGCGGCACCAGCTCCTGCAACAGGACACTGATGAATCAAACCATTGTTCAGTTTTTAAAAAGATATGACTTCAGCTTCATCGGAAGCATGTCTGCTATTTTCCTGGTGGGAGTACTGAATCTTTATTCGGCCACTCACTCACAATCCCATGAAGGTCTCGACGCCCTTTATAAATCACAAATAGGTTGGTATGCGCTGGCAACATGTGTGGCCATTGCCATCAGTTTCCTCAACCCAAAAACATTCGAACGATTTGCTTACTTCGGTTACATCCTGACATTGTTCCTCGTTTTACTCGTTCTCTTGATGGGTAAAGTAGGGATGGGTGCTCAACGCTGGCTCGTTCTCGGGCCTATTCGTATGCAGCCGTCTGAGTTCATGAAGATGGGACTCGTTCTCGCTCTCGCTCGCTACTTCACAAAAGTTTATCCTGAGCGCCAGCTCGGGTTTAAAGATCTGATTATCCCTGGTCTTATCATGGGTATTCCAGCTGTGATGGTTATCATTCAGCCCGATCTTGGAACAGGAATGCTTCTAGTTTTCATTTTCGCGCTTATGATTTTCTACAAGCGTCTGAAGTGGAAAACGATTGTAACTCTCGGGGTGATATCCCTCGTCTCCGGAGTTCTCATGTACAACTTCGGATTACGTGAATATCAGAAGAAACGTATTCATACTTTCATCGATCCTTATGAAGATGCTAAAGGCTCAGGCTATAACGCTATTCAATCTGAGATTGCGATTGGTTCTGGACGTCTGTTTGGTAAGGGATTCAAAAACTCTTCTCAGGCATCTCTTAACTATCTTCCAGAGAACCATACCGATTTCGTGTTCGCGATTTTCAATGAAGAGCACGGCTTCTTCGGTTCAGTTTTCCTGATTATTCTCTACCTGGTTTTCTTTATGAGGATGATCTGGCTCGCCACCAGTGTGCAGAGGTTTTTCGATTCCGTCTTGATTGTCGGAATCATGTCGATCTTCTTCTGGCACGCCTTTATTAACATGGCGATGGTGTCCGGATTGCTTCCAATCGTGGGTATTCCGCTACCGCTTATGTCTTACGGGGGATCTTCGATGCTCACGTTTGGTGTAGGGGTAGGGATTGCGACTTCGATCTCCAACTCTCGTAACTTCTTTAACTAATGTCCAAATT
>JBEIQF010000183.1:0-6671 GCA_040376635.1 Halobacteriovoraceae bacterium | reverse complement strand
CGGCCGGGGGAGTTAATACGTCGAGGAAACCTTGCTCCCCGAAATAGTTTCGAATACTCTGAATAAGTTCAAACTGGTAACGACGACGCATGAATCTTCACCGCATAAAACAAATTGTTCAAACCGAGCATACCTTGGACCACCGTGAGTGGAAAGGGGCGGTTCTTTTTTTGTGTAATGACGAGCACGTCTTCTTCATCAAACGCTCAGAAAAAATGCCAACTCATGGCGGTCAAATGGCCTTCGTAGGTGGTCATAGAAAAGAAACAGAGACTGATCCATGGATTGTGGCCCAAAGAGAGTTTGAAGAAGAAACTTCTCTTGATCGAAAAATCATTTCATTCCTTGGTTACCTTCCGATCGTCATGACAGCGAGACTTCAGCCTATTGTACCGGTCATGGGAGAACTTCATATTTCAACAGAAGAGTTTTTACGTGATGTGAAGAGTAACGGTGAATGGGACGATGTCATTGCCTACCCATGGACTGAACTTATGAAAGAGGAAAATTGGGAATTTGCCTGGCGCAATGGATATGCCCAATTTCCGGTACTTTTCCACCCGATCCGTAGAAACACTTTCATCCCTAAGGGTACAGATTTTCATACCCATTTATTGTGGGGAGCGACAGCGTCTATGGTTTGGGATTTCTTACGTCTTTACTATAAAGACGCGTCTGGTACATACTAGCTCCCATTCAAGGGAGTCTCATGGATCTGCAGAATATTGTATTGGAAAATATTGAAGTCTACGTCAGTGGATTTGTTGTACTTACTGGCGCACTTGCATATTTCTTTCATCAGCAGAAAAGAAAACCAAAAGCTCCTGATCTAGTCGAAGAAGCGAAAGCTCCTTCAGTAGTTATTCAGAAACCAGTTGAAGTTGTTCCACCAAAAGTTTCGTGGACTGACAGACTCACTCTTGGTTTATCAGCATCACGTTCACAAGTTTGGGGAAAAATCGGAAATTTATTTTCTGGTCCAGCTCCACAACTTGATGAGATAGAAGAAGTTCTTTATACAGCGGACATCCCGACGGGAATGGTTCAGCAGTTACTTGTAAAACTTGAGAATGAAGGCAAGGGCAAAACTGCTGATGAAATTCAAAAACTCGTTTATGGTTTCATGAAAGATAAAATGGAACCAGTTCAGCACAACATCCACAAAGATGTTTTCGATTTTAACAAATCAGAAAAGAAAACACGTGTGTTCATGATTGTTGGTGTTAACGGTGCCGGTAAAACAACTACGATTGGTAAGCTTGCAACGAAACTCAAATCACAAGGTGCAAAAGTTATTGTTGGAGCATGTGATACTTTCCGTGCAGCAGCTGTTGATCAGCTTCAAGTCTGGTGTGACAGAGCTGGTGTGGACATGGTTCGCGCAAAAGACGGGGCTGACCCGAGTGGCGTCGCTTATGACACGGTTGCTAAGGCATTCTCCGAAAATTATGACTATTGTCTTATCGATACGGCGGGCCGCCTTCATACAAACCAGAATCTCATGGATGAACTCCAAAAAACAAAACGAGTGATGGCGAAAATTAATCCGGATGCTCCTCAGGAAGTTCTCTTAGTTCTCGATGCGATTACCGGCCAGAATGCTCTGAAACAAGCACAGGAATTTCATAAAACTCTTCAACTCACTGGAATCATATTCACAAAATGCGACGGATCTGCAAAAGCAGGGAGTGCAGTCGGTATTGTGGATCAACTTCGAGTGCCAATTACCTACATTGGGGTAGGTGAATCAGTCGACGATTTGCACCTCTTTGATCTCGATCTTTACCTCAAGACTTTAGTGGGAATCGAGCAGACTTAAGATATTGAATTCAGGACGGTTTCCTAAGTGACTTCATTGACTTTTATGGGGTCGTCCACTACTCTTATTTCATGACCCAAAGTCAGGAACAAGAGTTTGATGTTTTAGGTTGCAAGGTTAAATACCGGCCTGAACGTAACGATAATCACAATGCAAAGGCAGTGATTGATTTGGTGCTTTCTGAAGTTCAGGAGCTTAAATCAAAACGTCCGATGCTTAGAGATACTGATGTTGCCGTTTTAGTAGCACTAAAAATGGCGACTGAAAAAATGCAGATTGAGGATGAGTATAAAATGAACATCCTTAAACTCGAAGAATCTCTTGAGACAGCACTTCAATCGCTGTGAAAGAGAACCTTCGAACAGAGTTACTAACACAACTCTCTGCTTTGTCTTTTGATGAATTTCAATCGTTAAGTTTCAAGTTAACAAATCAACTTATCAAATTTCTCACATCAGTCCCTGAACTTCAGAGTCAAGTTGGAGCAGCGTACTTACCTCTCAAGGCGGAAATCGCACCGGCCTATCAGGAATTGTTAAGAGCATATCCTTGTAGTCTTGCTTTCCCGATCTTGTTTGAAGGTGAAATGCTTTTTGGAATTCCTAACGGTATGCCAAAAGGAACAACGTGGCTCGAAGCACCTTACGTGCCTGCTGATCCTGAATGGATGCTGGTACCTGGAGTAGGTTTCGATCTGAACGGTGCAAGACTTGGACGCGGAAAAGGTTTTTATGACCGGTATCTCGCGGACAAAGATGTTTTAACGATTGGTCTCGCGTGGACTAAACAATTAGTAAAAAAGATTCCGGTGGAACAGCATGACTGCCACATGGACTTTATAATAACTGAAGAATTTTGCTGGGACGTACAACAGCAGGAAAAGTTTTAAGGGGAATATAAATATGAATCCAATTCTTATGGCCGTAGTAGGCGTACTTGTTGGTGCAATCGTTGCTTACTTAGCAGTAAGTGCGAAAAACGCATCAGCACTTAAGTCGAAAGAGGGTGCCGCAGCAGATATTCTGGCTAAAGCTCAGGCGGAAGCAGAAGAAGTAAAAAAGAAAGCTGAAGAAAAAGCGAAACAAATTGTTCGCGATGAAAGAAACCGTCTCGAAGATGAGATGGAAAAAAAGAAAAAGCACCTCACTGATTTTGAGCGTGGCTTAACAAAGAAAGAAGTAGCTCTTGAGCAGAAGACTGAACAGATCCAGAAGGAAACTGAAAAAGTTAAAGCAAAAGAAACTGAAATCGACACTCGCGTTCAGAAGCTTGATTCAGAAATCAAAAAGAACATTGAGATCCAGGATGAGCTTGCTAACAAGCTTACTCAGGTTGCTGGTCTTACAAAAGATCAGGCCAAGAATGAATTGATCGCTCAGGTTGAAGAAGAGGCTCGCCTTGATGCTGCTAAGAAAGTTAAGCGCATTGAAGAAGAAGCTAACGAAGAAGCTGAGAAAAGATCTAAGCGCATTGTTGGTATCGCTATCCAGCGTTTTGCTGGTGAATACGTTGCTGAACAAACAATCTCTTCAGTAGAAATTGCTGATGATGGTGTTAAAGGTCGTTTGATTGGTCGTGAAGGTCGTAACATCCGTGCTTTCGAGCAGATTTGTGGTGTGGATCTGATTATCGATGATACTCCAGGTGTTGTGACGATTTCGTCATTCAACGTTGTTCGTAAAGAAATCTCTCGTATGACTATTGAGCGTCTAATCGCTGATGGTCGTATTCACCCTGCTAAAATTGAAGAGTTCTATGAGAAGTGCAAGCACGAATTCGAATCTCGTCTTCGTGAACTTGGTGAAAAAGCTCAGATGGAAATCGGTGTTCACGGTATTCACCCTGAAATCCTGAAACTCATCGGTGCACTTAACTGGCGTACTTCTTATACTCAGAACCAATATCAGCACGCTCTTGAAACTGCATTCCTTGCAGGTAACATGGCAGCTGAACTTGGCCTTAACGTTAAACAAGCTCGTCGTGCTGGTCTTATGCACGATATCGGTAAAGTTCTTGATGCTTCGGCGGAAGGTTCTCACGCTGTTATCGGTGCTGACTTTGCTAAGAAATACGGAGAGTCTCCGGATATCGTTCACGCGATCCGTGCTCACCATGATGATGAAAAACCAGAATCAGTTCTTGCTCACCTTGTAGCAGCTGGAGATGCTCTCTCTGGTGCTCGTCCGGGTGCTCGTAAAGCTCTTAAAGAGTCATACGTATCTCGTCTTTCGGACATTGAAAAAATCGTTAACGGTTTCGAAGGTGTTCATCGTTCATACGCAATCTCAGCTGGTCGTGAAATCCGCGTAATGGTTGAGAATGAGAAAGTAAGTGATGAACAGACAATAATGCTTTCACGTGACATCGCTCGTAAGATTGAGCAAGAGATGTCTTACCCAGGTACAATTAAAGTATCGGTAATTCGTGAAACTCGTGCTGTAGGTATTGCTAAATAATTAAACGAGAATAGAGGAGGAACTTATGGACAGATTTGCGATTGTCACAGGTTCTTCCTCTGGTCTTGGTCTCGAAATCACTAAATCCCTTCTTTATTCAGGCTACACAGTTTTTGGCGGATCTCGCTCGGGAACTGATATCGAGCACGAAAAATTCTACGACGTTGAATTGGATATCTCATCTGAGGAATCAGTTGAAGAGTTCTATGAAACAGTCAGAGAGTTTACTGATGTTGTTCATCTCTTTGTGAACAACGCAGGTATTTGTGAGATGGCACCCGTTAGTGAAATGAATCTTTCAGTCTTTGAAAGTCATCTTGCTACAAACACAGTGGGCCCTTTTCTTATGTTCCAGGGGTTAGAGAGTTTTATCGTGAAAAATGAAACTCACGTGATCTCGATTCTTTCAACTGCTGCTCAATATGGTTATCCGAACGTTGCTGCTTACAATGCTTCTAAGTTCGGCCAACTTGGTTTGATTGAGAGTCTTAAAAAAGAGTGGAAGGATCACAAAGTCCGTTTCACAAATCTCTTTCCTGGTGCGATCGATACTCCGCTCTGGGATAAGATGGGAACAAAGTTTTCTCGCGACAAAATGCTGAAGGCCCAGGACTTTATGAGCGTCTTCAATTTTGTTGTTCACGCACCATCAACAATCCAGTTTCCGGAAATTACCTTCCTTCATCGTGAAGGGTTTCTTGAATGACAACTTTTATTCCACCGAAGAGAAAGATCTTTGAACTTCTTGCTCTACCGATATTCCTTGGAATTTTTTATCTGATTTATCCAAAAATTGAAGGCGTTACTTTATTTGCCTTCGGTTACATCTGGAATTGGTCAGCCTCGAATGATCTTACAGTTCTTTTCCAGAATAAACGTTATCGTATGTCGATGCTCAAGACTGTTGTGAATCTTCAGAATCTCATTCTGAAACCATTTGGCTGGGCACCTGTTATCGTTCAAAAAATTGTCAAAGTTCTTCCTGCGGGTATCTTCTGGGCTCTTGTGATTTTTATCAATGAAAGTGACATGCCTTGGTGGGCGACTTTTGTTGGAAGTGCAGTCTTTGAAATTCTCCAGATTGAAATAGGTGTTTTCAAAAAACAACATGAAGAAAAAGAAATTGTTCCTGAAATCCCCAAGGAATTGCTTTGAGACTCATTCCAGTTTCCCTCGCTCTTTTTTACCGTAAAAAATCTGATGATGTGCTTGAAGTCTGGACGCAAGTTCGTGAGGACGACGGGATTTATCATGGAAAACTCGAGTTCCCGGGTGGTGGAATAGAATCGGGTGAGACGCCTCTCGCTGCCGCAGTCAGAGAAGTGGAAGAGGAAGTCGGAATAATGATTAAAGCGGATGAATCTCGCTTCATGGGAATCTATCCGAACATCCTGGAAACCAAAACCATTCTCCTGAACGTCTTTCTTTTTCCGGACCAGCCGGGACTAGCTACCAGAGGTCAATGGCTTAGCATCACTCGGGACTTGATGAGTGAGCCTTATCGCGGACAAATTCCAACGCCGAACCATCAGATTATTGATGATCTCTATCGCTCGCTATATAGTTCTCACAAATGAACAGTACCACCCAGATTATTACGCATTTCTTCATGCTCTCACTAGCTTTTGGGACGCAGTTGCTTTCTCCTGTTGTAAGCACAAAACTGACAGGCGTTGGTTTCTATAAACTTGGAACGTCGATTGTTTTAGCATGTCTGGTGCTCGCACTGGGTGTGGATTATTACATGTTGCCTGGTTTAAAACCGGTTGAACTTGGTTGCTACGGAATTCTGATTTTATCAAACGCGATTACCTATTTTTTCCACAAAGACGATAAGTCTCTCATCATGTGGGGACTCTATATTCTTCAAGTCATCACGTTCAGTGTCTTAACATTTTACGTTTTCGATTTTAATCCATTGTGGATTTCTTTCTTTATTACAAGCATGCTTCTTCTGGGGATCAGTAACTTTGCTATGATCCTTGGTCACTACTATCTCGTTGTACCTAAGCTTACTTTTGAACCACTCTTTTATTGCCTCTATATTTTCTGGGCCGTGATCTTCTTCAAGATTCTTTCTTCACTTTCAATCGTATTCTCAATCGGAAAACCTTATCTGGAAGAGGGAACCCTGTTGGGTGACGGTTATATGTATAACTGGCTCTTTTTAAGTATGCGTTACCTCTGGGGTTACGCGGCTCCCCTGATCTTGAGCTTCTTCACATTTCGCCTGTGTAAATTGCGTTCAAACCAGAGTGCGACCGGTGTTCTTTACATCGTGGAGTTTTTTGTTATTGTGGGCGAATTGATATCAGTTTATCTCATGGCAAAACACGGATTACCTCTATGATGGAAGTTCAGATTACTTGCAAAGGTTGTGGTTCAAGCATTGAAGT
>JBEIQF010000209.1:0-6168 GCA_040376635.1 Halobacteriovoraceae bacterium | reverse complement strand
GGTAAGAATGAAACTGGTACGATCACAATCCGCGCTTATCATGAAGGTGGTCAGGTCATCGTTGATATTATCGATGACGGAAAGGGACTCTCTCGTCAGAAGCTGATCAATAAAGCTATCGAGAAGGGCATCATTGATACAGCAAAAGCTGAACGCATGAGTGATCGTGAAGTTCAGGGCCTTATCTTTGCGCCGGGATTTTCGACAGCTGAAAAAGTAACAAACGTTTCCGGCCGTGGAGTCGGGATGGATGTTGTGAAAAGTAATATCGAAAAAATCGGTGGACTCGTTGATATCTCAAGTACAGAAGGCGAGGGAACTAAGATTACCCTGAAAATCCCTCTGACTCTTGCAATTGTTCCGGCGATGATCATCAGATCTGATGCAGACCGTTTTGCGATTCCTCAGGTTAAGCTTGTGGAACTCGTCCGTGTTGAAAAAGCGTCTATCGAATTCGTTCAGGGAAGACCAATTTATCGTCTTCGTGGCAATATTCTTCCCCTTATTGATCTGAAAGAAGTTCTTGGGACGAAGGATTTTGATAATCTGAATGATGATGCAATCAATATCGTAGTTCTGAATTCGGAAAGTCATTTATTCGGCATGATCGTGGATGAAATTCTTGATACGGCAGACATCGTGGTTAAGCCACTGGCAAGATTCCTGAAGCCTATTTCCATCTATTCAGGAGCGACTGTCCTTGGTGATGGTAACGTTGCCTTCATTATGGATGTTCTCGGAATCGCCCAGAAACATCTTGGTGCTGGAACACATTCTGAAAAACAAATGTCTGATAAGTACTCAGAGTTTGCAAATAATGAGCTTGAGATGAGAGAGTTTGTCCTGGTCAGTCTTGGCTCTCAGACAAAACACGCTATTCCACTTTCAGTTGTCAGTCGTATGGAAGAAATCAAAACTTCGTCGATTGAACTCTCAGGATATCAGCGTGTGATCCGTTACCGTGGTGGTATCCTTAAGATTGTTAATCTGAACGAGATTCTTGGTTACCCTAATAAGCAGATTGAAAAAGAAATCACACAAGTCATCGTGGCAAAATATGAAGACCAGCTATTTGGTCTTGAAGTGGACCAGATCATTGATGTTCTTTCTACTCGCGATTACCTGGATGAATCGATGTCCACTCATGATGCAATCACGGGCAACCTTGTGACTCAATCTGAGATCATTGTCGTGGTTGATGTTGATAAGGTTCACGAACTTTCTCAACCTAAACGAGGTCCGAGAGCTGTTTCAGCTGGAAACAAAATCCTACTGGTTGAAGATACAGATTCAATCCGTAATAGAATTGCACAAAACCTGCTTGAAAGTGGTTTTGATGTTGAAGTCGCTGTCGACGGGATGGATGGACTTCGCAAGATTGCCGAACACAAATGTAATTTTGATGTGATCATCTCTGATATAGAAATGCCAAAAATGAATGGTTATGATTTTGCACGAAAAGTGAGAGGAATCTCACAACTCAAAAACGTTCCACTCATTGCTTTTACAACAAAAAGTAATCCCGAAGAACTCAAAGAAGCTAAGGCCGCCGGCTTTTCAACTTTCCTCGAAAAGAGCAAAGGCAAACTTCTCAATCTTCTCGTAAATGAATGCCTGACAAACAACAAAAGGAAGTCAGCGTGAAGACATACCTGGATAATAACGAAGCTGAAGCAAAATCAAATTCACGCCAGTTTTCAACTTTCACAGTTGATGGCCGTCTCTACGGTATCGATGTGATGAAAGTTCAGGAAGTGACAAAACCTCTAGAAGTCACTCTCATGAGAACTGCTCCTCCATGTATTAAAGGCCTGATCAATCTTCGTGGACAAATCGCTACCGCGATCGGCCTTCGCGAATTGTTTGGTCTTACAGTGGATAACTCAACTGAAAAGATGACTGTCGTTTGTAAAGTTGAGGACGTACTTCTTTCTCTACTTGTAGACAAAATCGGTGATGTTGTTGAAGTGAATGACTCGAACTTTGAGCAGTCTCCGCAAACTATTCCGGGAAATATCCGTGTTTTCATGCAGGGAGTTTATAAGACTGAAGATGCGATTCTATCGATCGTTAGTCTTGATTCGATTTTAAAAGAACTTGATAAGAGATGCGCTTAAATAAACAACTAATAAAACAATGAAGAATAACAGGAGAAATCTGATGTCTAATGCTGCTCACAAAATCGATCAAACAGAACTTTACATTGCAGATCTCGAAGCAATGTCAAATGCTATCAACAAGGTTCAAGCCGTAATTGAATTCAATCTTGATGGTACGATTATCACTGCTAACAAAAACTTTTGTGATGCTGTTGGATATTCTCTTGATGAAATTAAAGGTAAGCACCATAGAATTTTCTGCGACCCTGCTTACACAAACACTCTTGAGTATGCTCGTTTCTGGGAAAAATTGAACAAGGGTGAGTTTGAGCAGTCGGAATATAAGCGTTTTGGAAAAAGTGGCAAAGAAATCTGGATCAATGCTTCTTATAATCCGGTATTTGATGCAAACGGAAAAGTTTATAAAGTTGTGAAGTTCGCAACTGATGTTACGGCCCAGAAAAGAAAAAACCTTGAGTTTGAGTCTACACTATCTGCTGTTTCAAAAGCTCAGGCAGTGATTGAGTTTAATATGGATGGCACGATTATCTCTGCTAACCAAAACTTCCTTGCTACTCTTGGTTATGACCTTGAAGAGATCAAAGGTCGTCATCACCGCATGTTCTGCGAAGGTAATTATACTTCATCTAGAGAATATTCAGAATTTTGGGATAAACTTAATCGCGGTCAATATGATTCAGGCGAATATAAGCGTATTGGTAAAGGCGGTAAGATTATCTGGATTAATGCTTCTTATAATCCAATTTTTGACCTTAATGGCAAACCTTATAAAGTAGTTAAGTTTGCTTCAGATATTACTCCGCTTCGTACGATGATCGATGCTCTTGGTGAAACAGCTGTTGAACTTGCCCAGAACGCTGCTGATCTTAAAGTAAACGCACTTCAGATGAATGAAAACGCTAAGAAGACTTCAATGGATTCTGGTGTTGCAGCTTCTTCTTCTGACCAGGTATCTGCTGGTGTTCAGACTGTTGCCGCTTCTACTGAAGAAATGGTTGCCTCAATTCGTGAGATCGCTCGTTCTTCAAATGAGTCTGCAGAAATGTCACGAACAACACTTTCAAGCGCTCAGGAAACAAACAAGACTATCCAGCAGCTTGGTCAGAGCTCTCAGGAAATCGGTAACGTAATTAAAGTTATTAGTTCAATTGCTCAGCAAACAAACCTTCTGGCCCTGAACGCAACAATTGAAGCAGCGAGAGCTGGTGATGCTGGTAAAGGGTTTGCGGTAGTTGCTAACGAAGTGAAAGAACTTGCTAAGCAAACTGCTAAAGCAACTGAAGATATCACGAACCGTATTGGTGCGATCCAGAAGGATACTCACAGTGCGGTTGAAGCTATCGGTGGTATCTCGAAAGCAATGGAAAAACTTAATTCAATTTCAGGTGCCATTGCTGCTGCGGTTGAAGAGCAGACGGCTACCACAAACGAAGTTTCGCGTGTTATCGGCGAATCAAAACGTGGTGTTGAAAGCATTGCTTATACTATCAAGGAAGTTTCTGGAGCGGCCATTCAATCTGCTCAGAAATGTGAACAGACACTTCAGTCTTCTGAAGTTCTTTCCGGCCTTGCTGAAAAACTAAGAACACTTGTAAAACAGGTTCAGAAGTAAGTAATGAACAAGATCCGATTACTGATTGTTGATGACTCTGTCCTTTTTCGCTCACAGATCCAGTTAGCGTTGAAAGATTGCCCTGACATTGAAATTGTCGGGGCAGCTTCCAACGGAAAAATAGCCTGCGATAAAATGACCCATGGGGATATCGATGTCTGTACACTCGACATTGAAATGCCTGAGATGGATGGAATTCAAACACTAAAAGAAATGAAAAACCGTGGAGTTAAAACCAAGGCGATCATGTTCTCTTCACAGAGTAAGGCCGGCGCTGAAAAAACATTTGAGGCCATGAAATGTGGTGCTTATGATTTTTGTCCTAAGCCTATGCCGGACGATTCCAAGCTATCTCCTGCTGACAAAATCAGGGATGCTCTTTTGCCTAAGATACTTGCATTATTTGGCAGAAAAGAATCTACTTCGACAGTCTCGCAAACTGTCACTCCGACAATTGTAAGACCAGCTCATAAGTCAAACTTGCTTTGGGAATCATTCAGACCAGAGGTCCTTGTGATAGCTTCGTCCACAGGTGGACCGAATGCACTTTTTGATTTTTTCTCGCAATTAAAAGAACCAGTACCTTTTCCCATTCTCGTGGCCCAGCATATGCCGCCAGTTTTCACTACTTCACTCGCTGAAAGAATAGGTTCGGCCTGCGGTAAAGTTTCCCGAGAGGCCGTGCACGGTGAGATAGCGAAGCCAAATCAAGTTTATGTGGCCCCCGGGAATTTTCATATGAAACTCATTGGGGATAAGAATGCACCTATGATTTCTCTTGATCAGGGCCCGCAGAGAAACTTTGTAAGACCATGTGCTGATTTTCTTTTTGAATCAGCTGCAAAAATTTATACGCGCAATACATTTGGAATCGTCTTTACAGGCATGGGCCGCGATGGTGCAGATGGATGTGCCGTTATCAAAGCACTCAATGGTGCAGTCATGATTCAGAATGAAGGGTCATGCGTTGTTTTCGGAATGCCGGGTGCTGTTTATGAATCCGGTAATTATGACTATCAAGGTACTCCTGTTGATCTCGCCAATAAGACTTTAGTCACCGCCAAGGTAAAAAGAGCTGGTAATGTCGCATAGTTCAATTGATTTCTTTTCTAAATATATTGAAAGAGAAACTGGAATCGTTTTTCAGGACATCAATTTATATCAGTTGAAAACTAGACTTGAAGAAATTGTAAAATTTGAAAAAGTCGGTTCAATTGAAGAATACGCATTGAAGTTTCAGAATATGACAGCTTCTTCAGCTCAAAAACAACGTCTTCTGGATCATGCTACCAATAATGAAACTCTCTTCTTCAGAGATCCTACATTCTTCACAGCTCTCGAAGAGTACCTTAGAAAAGAAGTACTCCCATCCAGACCATCTGAAATCAAAATCTGGTCCGCAGCTGCCTCAACCGGTCAGGAGGCCCTCAGTATTGCGATGGTGATGGATGAATTGTCGCAGAAGTTGAATTTACCACCTTTCTCAATCACGGCGACTGATATTTCAGAGAAGGCCATAGCGAAAGCTAAGTCTGGTGTGTATTCGGATTTTGAAGTTATGCGTGGCCTTTCAGATGAAAGAAAAATGAAGTACTTCACAAGACAAGCTGACGGTTGGCACGTGAAACAGAACATTCATTCAAAAATCAAATTCGGCTACAACAATTTGATTCGTCCACAGGTGACTGAAACATTTCACGTCATCCTTTGCAGAAACGTTCTGATTTATCAGAAAGTTGAAATGAAAAAAGTTGCAGTGGAAGGTCTCTACCGCCAGCTTGAACCAAATGGAGCGATCCTTCTTGGCGTAGGCGAGACGATGCTTGGTATTCGTGATCAGGTTGAAACATCTATGATTGGAAACGTCATTTTTTATAGAAAAACTAAATCTGCTTTTAAAGGCGCGGCTTAATAAGGAGAGTATTATGTTCGATCCTAAGACAAAAGTTCTGGTGGTTGATGACATGCTTACAATGAGAAAGATTGTGACGAAGATCCTAAGAGAGCTTGGCTTCACAGATATCTCTGAAGCACAGGACGGTCAGGAGGCATGGGAAAAAACGAAAGATGGATCATTCGGTCTGATTGTATCTGACTGGAACATGCCTAATTGTACAGGTCTCGAATTTCTTAAGCGTGTTCGCGCAGATCAGAAATTAAAGTCTACTCCTTTCATCCTGGTAACTGCTGAAGCAGAAGGCCACCAGGTTGCAGAAGCTATTAAGAGTGGTGTTGATCAATATGTCGTAAAACCTTTCAGCAAAGATTCACTCAAAGCTAAGCTTGAATCAGCTTACAAAAAATGTTCGGTAAGGAAATCTGCTTAATGACTTCTAAAACTTATATTGTAGAAAAACATGAAGGTTATACTCTCATCAAGTTTGATGGGGAGCTGGACTTCAATCAATGCAAGCTTTTCGAAGAGGAAATTGACGG
>JBEIQF010000147.1:0-7805 GCA_040376635.1 Halobacteriovoraceae bacterium | reverse complement strand
TGTTCCCGATAGATCTGAACTCTGCTCCAAGAGAAATGCTTCTTCGCGTGCCGGGCCTTGGTATCCGGAACGTGGATCGTATCATTCAGGCCCGCATGATCAGAAAAATCCGTTTTGATGACCTCATCAAGATGCGGGTGAACATGCATAAGATTAAATTCTTTGTGACAACTCACAATGATCATTCCAACGTAAAACTACTCGATTCTCCTCTTCTTCAGACTCTCCTGACTGAAAAAGAAAATGTTCAGCTTGATCTCTTCGATGCAAAAATCGGCGCGGTCACCGGTGAAGTATGAACATCGTCAGGATTGACCCCTCATTCATCAGCTGGAGAGAGAAAGCGAGACAACTCCTTTCAAAGAAAATTCATTACAACGATGTTGAGTGGACTCATGATGAAAATGGCATGTTCTTTGGGGAGATATGGCAGGACATTGAAGTTAAACCCGGTGTGGTGAATGTTCCGAAAGAATTTATGGATCTCGCGATCTCAGTCTCGGCTTTTCGAGAAATGTCGACGTGGAGTTTGTTATACAGAGCTCTTTACCGCATCGTCTTTGAGGAGAAACGTCTTCTGGAAAATCCTCTCGATAATGACGTGATGGAGATGCATTCTCGGGCAAAACTTGTTTCCCGGGACATTCATAAGATGAAAGCGTTTGTGAGGTTTAAGGAAGTCCAGAGTGACGATGGTGTGATATACATGGCATGGCATAATCCTGATCATAGGATCATTCGTCTGGCCGCTCCTTTTTTCAAAGATCGCTTCAATGGCATGAAATGGGTCATCATGACTAATGATGAGACAGCAAACTGGAATGGTGAAGAACTCACATTCTCTCCCGGAGTTCCTAAAGAAGAAGCTCCCCAGTTTGATGATAAAGAAGATCTCTGGAAAACCTATTACCGCGCGATCTTCAATCCAGCGAGAATCAAGATATCCGCGATGAAAAAAGAATTACCGGTTCGTCATTGGAAAACACTTCCTGAAACAGAACTCATCACAGAATTAATTGCAGAAGCTCCGGACCGACTTGAAGCCTTTTATGATTCCCAAAGAAAAGCACCTGAAGTTCAATACACTTCACTGGAAGAATTGAATGTGAATCTTGCTAAATGCCGGGCGTGCGGGATTTGTGAGATGGCCACTGCTCCGGTTCCGGGTGCAGGACCACTCAATCCAAAAATCATGATTATTGGCGAACAACCTGGTAACGAAGAAGATCTCGCCGGGAAACCATTCATTGGCCCGGCCGGAGGCGTCCTTAATGATGCTTTAAAACGCGTTGGGCTTGATCGCTCTGAAATGTATCTCACAAATGCTGTGAAAGGTTTTAAGTACCTTCCTAAGGCCCATATGCGCTGGCACAAAGGTGCCTCAATTTCTGAAATCACAACCTGTAAGTCATGGCTCAAAAAAGAGATAGAGCTTGTTAGACCTGAGACGATTGTTTGCCTTGGAAGATCGGCCGCACTCTCGATTGTCGGAAAGATGGTGAAGATTGAGGATATGCGCGGGAAGTTTTTTGAAAGTGCATTCGCAAAGAATACGATTATCCTTCCCCACCCCGCATCGATCCTTCGGGATATGAACGACAAGGAAAAAGCTTTTGAAGATTTTGTGACTGATTGGAAGAAACTTTCAGAAAACCAATAGCTTCACATTCATCAAACTCTCTTACATAATCCATATTCTCAATTTTTGAATACTTCTGAGCGAGTTTTTCCTGGGGAGACTGAGCAGCTCTCCATTCAAGGATAGCGAGTTCTTTTTCATGTGGTTCCCAGAAGTCGAGAGCGAAAGCAGATGTGGAGACGAGAAGAAGGAAGAGATATTTCATAAAACCTCCGAGCGGAAGTTCTACCACTGACAAAAAAAAAGGGCCCCTTGCGGAGCCCCTTTTGATTGCGTTGTAAAAAAAGAATTAACGAATGAAGAGCATGTCATAGAACTTAGGAAGAGGCCAAGTCTCTTCAGGAACGATTTCTTCAATCTTGTTACAAAGTTCTGCAACTTTGAATGACTGTGGCATAAGTTCCATTGCGATTTTCTTAGCAACTGTTTCTTCATCATGCTTATGAATTGAATCAAGTGCACTAGTAAGGTTCATCGTTTGCTCGTAAAGAGTTTTCGACACAGTCGCTAGATCTTTTAGAAGCTCAAGCTCAAGAGATGAATCTGCACCTGCATCTTTCTGTTTCTTGATTGATTCAGCAAGTGCAGCTTTGTATTCAACTGCAGCAGGAATCACGTGTTTCATGACCATACCAGCAAGAGTCTTAAGCTCGATCTCACGACACTTGATATAACGCTCAAGCATAACGTTGTGACGAGTTGAGATTTCAGTTTCCTTGAAAACACCAGTTTTCATAAGAACGTTTGTCTTCTTAGCATCTTTAAGAACTGAGATTGCTTCAGGAGTTGTTCTCATGTTACCAAGGCCGCGTTTCTCAGCTTCTTTTACCCACTCTTGTGAATAACCGTCACCGTTGAACACTACTTTCTGAGCATTGCCGTACCACTTAAGAATAACCGCCATCAGAGCGTCGTCCTGAGACTTACCTTTTGAAAGTTCATCTTCAAGGATTTTGTTTGTTTCTTCAAAGATATCAACGATAGCTGCGTTCAGGATTGAAAGCGGGTAACCAATTGAAGCAGAAGATCCACAAGCACGGAACTCAAACTTGTTACCAGTGAATGCGAACGGAGAAGTACGGTTACGGTCAGTGTTGTCTTTTGCAAGATCAGCGAGCTGACGAGCACCAAGATCAAGAATCGTCTTGCTTGAAGCTACATACTTACCACCAGCAATCATTGAATCAAGAATCTCAGTAAGAGTTGATCCAAGGAACACTGACATAATTGAAGGAGGAGCTTCGTTAGCACCTAGACGGTGATCGTTACCGTGAGAAGCAATACCCATACGGATAATGTCTGCGTGACGGTAAACAGCTTCAGTTACAGTTGCAATAACTGCAAGGAAACGGAAGTTTTCGTGTGGGTTGTGACCTGGTTCAAGAAGGTTCACACCTGTGTCTGTCGACATAGACCAGTTAAGGTGTTTACCAGAACCGTTTACACCTGCGAATGGCTTCTCATGAAGAAGACATACGAAATCATGCTTAAGAGCTACGTTACGTAGAACTGTCATCACGATCTGGTTGTTATCAGCTGCAACGTTTGAATCTTTGAAGATTGGCGCCATCTCGAACTGCCCTGGAGCAACTTCGTTGTGGCGAGTTTTAGCTGGGATACCCATTTTATAAAGTTCGATTTCAACTTCCTGCATGTAAGCAAGAACGCGATCTTCGATCATACCGAAGTAGTGATCTTCAAGTTGCTGGTTACGTGAAGTAAGTGAGCCCATAAGAGCACGGCCAGTCATCACAAGATCCTGACGACCGAAATAGAAAGCTTTATCAATCAGGAAGTACTCTTGTTCAGCACCACATGTTGTATAAACCTTATTCACATCTTTCATACCAACAAGGTGACAGAACTTCGTCATTACTTCATTGATTTTAAGATCAGAACGAAGAAGCGGAGTTTTCGTATCGAGAGCATCACCGTGGTAAGAAACGAATGCTGTAGGAATAACAAGTGTCTTGCCGTTAGCAGATTCCTGAATGAAAAGCGGAGAAGTTAAATCCCAAGTTGTATAACCACGAGCTTCGAAAGTTGCGCGAGATCCACCGTTCGGGAATGAAGATGCATCCGGCTCACCCTGCATAAGCTGAGTAGCAGAAAGATGTTCAATCGCACGGTCGCCATCGAATGAAACGAAAGCATCGTGTTTTTCAGCAGTAGAACCAGTTAGTGGCTGGAACCAGTGACAGAAGTGAGTAGCACCCTTAGCAATCGCCCACTCAAGAACAGAGTTCGCCACTTTAGTTGCAAGTGGTTTATCAATTGTTCTTTTGCCATCGATGACTTGCTTAAGAGCATCTTTGTCTTCAAGAGAAAGAGATTTCGAAAGGTGATAGTTATAAACGTTCTCACCATAGTACTGAGAAACTTTAAGATACTTACCTTGCTCATTAACAGGCACGTTTGTTTTACGTGGTTTCCTGCCATACACAGTGAGCTTCGCTTGTTGACGTAACTGATTGGCCATAATCTTCTCCTGAAAGAAATCTTTCGATACGATTGCGTAGAAATACGTATTGGGGTTATATGAATTATTATCGGCTAAAAGCGCTAATTTCCTAACATTTTTTATAACTTATCAACGAATTGCTTTCAAGATAAACTAGGTCAACTATGCACACTTGGAATCTGACTAAAACTTTATCAAAACCTAATGACCTCGAATGGGAATTGCTCATTAAGTTTTCACTTCCCGATGACGTTCATTCCGATCGGAAAAATGGCTTTCTTCTCTCGAGACAGGCGTTGATTCACGCTCTTAAGGAGCAAGGTTTAGAAATATCCGCAGGTGCTTTGCAACTCACTTCTCATTCGGAAATTCGTGATCTGCCTCAGTTTACTATTTCACTCTCCCATACCAAGATCGCGGGTGCAGCATTGGTGGCCGATAGAAAAACTTACCGCTCCGTTGGAATCGACATTGAGCAAGAAGAGCGCATCGTCAAAGATTCCATCAAGAATCGAGTCTCTCATCCTGATGATAAAAACCTAAGAAATATTGAGCTGTGGTGCCTGAAAGAAGCGGCGTTCAAAACGCTCATGAACTCCGGTTCATTTGAAAAACCGTTAGAATTTTCTTCAATATGTATCGGAGATGGTAAGTGGACCCACTCACCTTCCGGACTAGAAGGTGAATGGGAATTGGAATTAGTTAGGCCATTCGTGATTGCGAAGGCGTTTTTACGAGCATAAAAGATTTTTCAGCAAGTGCTCTGTCGATGATCGCGATTTCTTTTATTTGTCTTGGAGATCTTGTCGGCATGATTTCTGTTCGAACAAGTTTACCAAGTCGACTCACGATCATTTCATAGTTCTGATCATTCATCACAAGTGTATTGATCTTCTCAGCATCTTCTTTCATGAAGCGATAACCATTTAAGAAAATCATTTCATCGCCGGCATTGATTCCTGCTCTGTGGGCCGGAGAATCAAGCACAACTGTTTTGGCAATCGCGCGATCACCAGCGAATTCCCAGTCGATACCAAGCCATGGATTGGGATTTTCGTTATAACGGATTTCTAGACCCATTTTTTTGAAAGCTGAATCGAAATCAATATCCTGAGTTGTCTCTACCATGTTGCCGAACTTCGTTAAGACATCGTCTCCACCAAGTTCTTTCACCATACGGTAAACATCTTCACGGGTCACACCTGATTCAGGACGTGACTTGTAATCTGCCCATAACATTTTCAGGAGATCATCTACTGACTTCCCTTTCTCAAGAAGAAGTGAGTGAAGAACTGTGAACACGAGTCCACCTTTCAGGTAATAGCTTACAGATGAATTCTTTGAGTTCTCATCCGGACGATAGAGTTTGATCCACGCATTGAATGAACTCTGCTCAAGAGAATGATAGCGGCGACCAGGTGTTGCGAGATACATATCAAGATTTCCTTTCACAACATCAAGGTACTCCTCGAGCGTAGAAAGGTTGGCGCGATAAACGAAAAGGTCGTCCATGAAACTAGTCAGACCTTCTGCTAACCACAAAAGAGTTGTGTAGTTTTCATTCAGGTAATCAAAAGGACCGAGCTCTTTTGGACGAATGCGTTTTACGTTCCAGAGGTGGAAGTATTCGTGAGCAGCGAGTGAAAGATAAGTCTGGTAGTCTTTCTTGTTATTTAATTTTCTTCCGTCAAAGTGAAGAGCAGTTGAATTCAAATGCTCAAGACCGCCGTAAAGTTTCGGAACAAAATGCGTGAGGAAAAGATAATTCTCATACGGAAGATCACCGTCGAAATGATCAGCAACTGTCTCGACGATTTTTTTCAGGTCAGCTTTGATATTGTTCTTGTGCGGATAAAGATCTCCGTACTGAGCGATATGGTGGGCCTTGCCTTTGTATTCAAACCCATCAGTTTCGTGACAACCGATCTCAACAAAACAATCGAGAAGTTCATCGTAGTTTTTGGCCGTGTAAAGAAACACATCACGTTTTTGTGAAATGTCTTTAAGACCTGTTGAAAGTTTTGACCACGCTGGTGGAAATCTAAATTCAATTGTTGGATCCGGAAGAGTTTCCCCCACTACACCCATGAGGTAAGTCGGCCCCTGAAGAAATGCGTGTGAAGCATCGATATGAGAAGTACGAACAGTAAGTTCCTTGCCGTAGATTTCATACGTCACTTCAAATTCATCAGAAGCTTTTTTAAGATCAGATTTCTTCCAGTCGATTTCCCAAGTACCCTTGGCAGTCTGGTTTGAGAATAAAACTTCTCCGTTCCCCTGACTTGCCTGGAAAAATCGTACATGACGGGAATATTCACGAAGAAGATAAGATCCCGGGCTCCACGATGGTAAAAACACCTGAATCTTGTCCTGATTCTTAGGCTTTTGGAGCTTTAGAGTGACTTTAACGTGATTGTGTTCGGGTTTATCGATCGTGACGATATAGTGGGCTTTCATGACTAAATCCTTTAGGAATTTTACACCAAATAAGAATACTGCTAGAGTAGCGCCATGGAAAAAACAATTTCTGCTTCTGATGTAAAACTTTTTGTGACTGATAGCGCTGTCAGACAGATCCAGGTGATGCAGGAGAATGATTACACTCTCCAAGGCATGTCATTCCGTATTAAAATTGGCGGAAAAGGCTGCGAGGGTTTTACCTACGATACCGGCTTTTCTGACCCCCATGCAGATGATCTCGTGATCACCCAGGACTTCCCTATTATCAAGTTTCAGTTAACTGTTCTGATGGATCCATTTACGGCTTTCTATACGCAAGATCTCACATTAGACTATTTATTAGATACAACTAATAACGAAGAAGGTTTCATTGTGAATAACGCCGCCGATGGACAACATCGCGGGAAGTTTTTCAAGGATGAGGCGAAGCTTCCACCCTGGGCAAAGAAATGAAAGAGATCTCTCTCGACTATCGCTACCTCAAGGCCTTCATGGTCACGTCAAAATATCTCAATTTCTCAAAAGCAGCCCAGGAACTTAACATCGCTCAATCCGCCGTCTCTCGCCAGATAAAACTCCTCGAAGAATCTGTCGGTGACCAGCTCATTATCCGCTCTTCCAAAAAAGTTCTCCTCACTGAAAAAGGCCAGGCCCTTCTCGATGAATTGGGACGCTTTGAAGGACGCATTCAGGACATCTTCTTTGATGACATGAACAAAGTAATCCGCGTAGGAATTCTCCAGGGGATTCTTGAAACGTGGTTTAACGACGTCATGGTTGATTTCACAAAACAAAGTAAGCATCAGCTTTCTGTTGAAGTGAACTCCCTTGATAAACTCAAAGAGAAACTTCATAACGGAAAATATGATCTCATTTTCACCACTGAAAACATTCAATCTGAACTCGTGAGTTCTTTGAAACTCTTCGAAGAGAAAATGGTTTTAGTTTCTAAGAACGCTATTGATCCCAAAGAGGCCACTGAGTATACGTGGATTGTGTATTCAGAACAGGATCACCTCTTCCAGCTTTTCAAAAAAAGATCACAGAAAATTATCGTGGTGAATTCCATCACGACGATTTTAAAACTTGTGAAAAAAGGTGTCGGGATTGCGATCGTTCCTGATCATGTTGTCGATGATTTGAATCTTAAGTCTTACGATGTGAAAGGAATGCAAAAGCAGCACATTCACCTTTCAAGTCTGAACTTCCAGCACATGCCAGATCACATAAAACAATTGGTTGATT
>JBEIQF010000441.1:0-2513 GCA_040376635.1 Halobacteriovoraceae bacterium | reverse complement strand
CAGCGAAGGCGCCGTCTTTCTTTGAAACATCATAAGAGCCATTCATCGTTTTGATACGATAGTCGTTCTTAGCATGCTTGTTTTTGTCATCAAGATAAGTCACAAGACAACGGATACCATTCCCGCACATTTCTGCTTCAGAACCATCAGCGTTGAAGATCTGCATTCTTCCATCAGCACCTTCAAAAGATGAGAGAAGAAGAATCCCATCAGCGCCGATACCGAAGTGACGATCACACATGGACTTAATGATCGACTCATTCAATTCTACTTTAGGGTGATCGAGGATGATAAAGTCGTTGCCGTTACCAGAATATTTATGGAAATGGAGTTTGTTCATAGAGGGTGTTTTAGCATAAAAAAGTGGTGGGACCAACAGGACTTGAACCTGTAACCACCCGGTTATGAGCCGGGAGCTCTAACCAATTGAGCTATAATCCCACTATAAGAGCTAATAATTTACTTCATCGCCTCATTAATGCCAACGTCAAAGCTGATTTGTCGCACTACTCCAGAGAAATTCAATGCCTGAATCCATTTACTTTCAAAAGAGCTTCGCAGAAAATTTGCCCAATGCTGGATTTAATAATCGTCGGTCTATGCCTCGCAATCAATGCCTTCTTCTCTGCTTATGAAATGGCGTTTGTGACTGTATCTAAAGAAGAAATTGAAGAGATCGAAGATAGCAGAAAGGGAATCTTCGAGAGATTGAAACTCTTCAAGAAAAAGCCTGAACGCACTCTATCTGTCATACAGATCGGCATTACTTTAGTTGGGGCCATTGCTGCTGCTGTTGGTGGTACCGGAGCAGTGGAATCTCTGGAGCCGTACTTTACCCAGAATTTTGATCTTTCTAAATCCATGGCAGAAGCCATTTCGGTCACTATCGTTATTGTTCCGTTAACCTATTTCAGTGTTGTCTTTGGTGAACTCTTGCCAAAAACAATCGCACTCAAACATCCCGTAGAAATTCTAAGATTCGGAACTGCTGCTCTCAGTTTTATCGATAAAGTACTCTCACCTATCGTGACTTTTCTAGAAGTCTCGACAAACTTTATCCTTAAACTCCTTCGATTGCATGAGCGTGAGGATGAAGATGAAAGCATGGGCCAGAGTATAGATATCGGAAATCTTCCAGAGTATCATCAGAAGTTTGTGCAAAATCTCGTTGGTCTGAAAGGGAAAAAAGTTCATAAGGCGATGATCCCATGGGAGAAGGTTTCTGCGCTCAATTTCAGTGATGCTGAAGAGGACATCAGATTAAAAATGAGGACCACTCCTCATTCCAGATACCCTGTCGTGGATGGTGATGTTGCTGTGGGGATTCTTCTCAGGAAGGATTTTCTCGAAATTAAGGATCACGTTCATGCCCCATGGCAAGGAATTCTCAGGCCAGCTGCAAGAGTCAGTGAATCCCAGAAAATTCTGGAAGCCTTTCTTAAAATGCAGGAAAAACAAATTCCTCTCGCCATTGTCGAAAACAGCGAAGAAAAATACGTGGGAATCATCACTATAGAAGATATCCTTGAGGAAGTGGTTGGCGATATTAACGATAAGACAGACTACTCAATTACTTCCCGGGTTCTTTCTAATAGACCCCGGATAAATATTAATAAACAGTGACCCTACTACAATCTCTTAAATGCACCTCTCCATGTTATGGTTTCCATCACAAAATGATGAAGATTGATAAACAATAAGGATGAAACAAATATGATTTGGATATTATTTATTTCTTTTTCGTGAGTTAGGAAATTATCAAGAGTATTAGGAATAATTTGTATTAGGAGAACTGAGAATATTATTACACCTATGACTTTGAGTCTCCATGCAGATTGCTTACGGGTTCTGTGAATAAAAAAAGGAATATACTGTAGACTATGGAAAATCGGAACCAGATAAAAATATTTGCTTAGTATCAAATCGTTTGAGTACCACATGCTAAAGGCTATCCACGGTATGTATGACTGAACTCTCAATTTGTCTCTGATGCATTTATAAAGTGTAATTATATTAAGCGATAGGGAAAGAACATAGATAAGTCTCAGGAGTGTTTCCGAAATATTAAGCAAAGGACTGTTAAGTCCAAAGAAGTTGACCGTCCCTCCTCTAAGCTCTAAAAATTTAAGAACACCGTAGATCGATGTGACCATCATCGAGAATTTCAACCATTTCTGAGTCAGTGTGCGTAGCCTCTCAGAATCTCCTTGTATCAGGTTCATGGCAGCAATCGCCTGATTCATAAAGTGCCAAGAAGCCGATGTTAGGACCATCAGATAAATATATCCCAACACTTGGATTGAATTTAAAAATACTAATGAAGAGAGAGTAAGAAGAAGCATCAGCGGAAAATAAATTAAAATGAAAGAGTTTTCTTTTATATAAAGATACCCACGCCCATAATTCAGAAAATAGGTTGTCATGAAATGAGGTTGATAAATGAGAAGCGATAGAGTCGCTCCAAAGATTAGAAATAGTTGATTGATAGTAGGTATTTCAGTCTGAAAAAAAAT
>JBEIQF010000052.1:0-13373 GCA_040376635.1 Halobacteriovoraceae bacterium | reverse complement strand
GGAATGGATATGTGGGTTGAAAATGGATTCCCGGTTGAGCGCGGAGTGCTCTAGAAACAAAGTTCTTCGTGATTGATCACACGAACAGTATCTGAAACGTTCCCAAGACCCATTCTTCCAAGACTTGCTTTCACACGCACCGGAAACTTCAACGTTGTAAGTCCGGTGCAGTTATATCCAACTGATCTCTCTGTAATTAAACTCTGAGCATAACTCATGAGAAGAGCATTCATTCGATCAGACGGCATATCTTCTTCAAATTTTTTAAGGCAAAGTTCGCGACAAGCGAGTTGATTCTTCACGTGATACGAGCTGAATTCTTCAAGCTCATATGTCTTAAAAGTACTCGGACTCATTTTGTGGGAACCAGTGATCGGTGAATAGATACGGACTTCGCAGTCACAATTGAGTGCGAACGCATTCACTGAAAGAATAGTCAGAATGAAAGTGAAAATGAGCTTCATACCGAACTTATCGGCAATGAAGAATTCTACTTTAAATCATACCAGTTATAGCCGGTGCCCATCTCAACCTTGAGCTGAACGCTCAAGCTCACAGCACCTTCCATCTGCTCTTGAACAAGGACTTTCATTTCCTCAAGCTCAGAGGGCTCACAATCAAAAATCAATTCATCGTGCACCTGAAGGATCATGCGTGATTTGAGATTACGCTCTTTCAGAAGTCTCTGGATGTTGATCATGGCCAGTTTGATGATATCGGCAGCAGTTCCCTGAATCGGACTGTTAATCGCAACTCTCTCGGCCATCGCTTTGATCTGGCGGTTGGAAGATTTGATATCCGGAAGATTACGTTTACGACCAAAAAGCGTTTCAGCGTATCCCGTGTCTTCTGCTTTTTCTTTCAAACCATCGAGGAAGCTTTTCACGGACTGGAACTTCTCAAAATAACTTGTGATGTATTTTTTAGCTTCACCTTGTGAAATGTGAAGAGTTTGAGAAAGACCGAAACTTGTCTGGCCGTACATGAGACCGAAGTTAATCGCCTTGGCACCATTACGTTGATCTTTCGTTACTGTATCGAGCGGGACTTCAAAGATCTCAGAAGCTGTCTGCTTATGAATATCGCGGTCATTCGCGAAAGCATCAAGCATGTTTTTATCCTGCGAGAAGTGCGCAAGAAGACGAAGTTCAACCTGAGAGTAATCGGCAGAAAGAAGAATTCTACCTTTGGAAGGAATGAATCCCTTACGAAGTTTTCTTCCGTTCTCAGTTCTCACCGGAATGTTCTGAAGATTCGGATTATCAGATGAAAGTCTTCCGGTTGCAGCGTTTGAAGGCTGGAAGTGTGTATGAATTTTCTTTGTCGTCGGATTTACCATCGTCGGAAGTGCTTTCACATAAGTCGAAAGAAGTTTTTCCACTTCACGGTAACGAAGAAGGAATTCAGGAATCGGGGAAATATTCATCGCCGCCAGTTCATTCAGAACTTCAGCATCAGTTGAGTAACCTGTTTTCGTTTTACGGACGACAGGAAGCTGAAGTTTTTCAAATAACAACTCACCCACTTGCTTAGGAGAACGAAGATTGATTTTATCGCCGGCAACTTTCATCACCTCTTTTTCAATTTCGTCAATTTGAGCTGAGAACTCATTCTCTAGCTGTTTATAGAATGGAGTATCAAGTGATACGCCTTCAAGTTCCATTGCCGCGAGAACTTTAATCAGGGGAATATCGAGTTCATCATAGGGACGCTCAACATCCATCTCTTTCATCTTCGCGCGAAGGATTGGATAAAGTTTGAGAATGGCCTCTGCTTTTTCTCCCTGATGCTTGAGATCTGCTTCAGAGTCATTACCAAATAGATCTGTCTGACCTTTACCTGGCATCTCAATCTTAAAGCCCAGAAACTCTTCTGTAATCGTCGCCAGATCGTGGCGGTATTCAGGATTTAAATTGAAGTGAGCTTGCGCGAGATCGAAATATTTAAAATCAGGATTCACTCCTGCTGTCATCGCGAGTTGTAAAACAGGCTTAGACTGATAACAAACAACAAGGGCGTGAGCTTCGTGAAGAATATCAATGAACGTCTTTGCTTCCTCTGAACTCATGGTGAGATATCCAGTCGCCTTATTCGTAGCAACTCCCATCCCTCTCCAGCACTGATGCTGATTGAGTTCATCATCACAAATGTGAGTGATCGCTACAACATCTTCGCCTTGAATGTTCTTTTTGAAGTCAGCAAGCGACCAGCGCTCAACAGTTTTAGCTTCTGTTCTTTCAGGAATGATATTTTCAGTTTTTACGGCAGCAGTTGCAGAAGGCGCCGAACCTGATTTTGTTTTCGGTTTGTACTCAGCAAGTTTAGTCTGCCACGTTCTGAAACCTACTTTATTCAGGAACTCTTCCACTTGAGGATTATAACTCAGCTGATAAGCCGTTTCATCGTAGTTGAATTTCAATTTAAGATCACAAACGATATTCACAAGCTTTTTTGAGAGAATTGCGTTTTCGGTATTCGCTGCTAGTGCAGTTTGAGAGCGTTTATTTTTAATCTTATCAACGTTTGCGATGATATTTTCCAGAGTTCCGAATTCTTCGATAAGTCCTTGAGCACCCTTAGGACCAATTCCTGTGACACCAGGAATGTTATCTGACGTATCACCAATGAGAGAAAGGTAATCCACGATCTGCTCAGGATACACACCCATCTTGTCTTTTACGTCTTCACGCGAATACGTTTTTTCCTTCATCGTATCGAGCATCTTGATCGGCCCGTCCACGAATTGCATAAGATCTTTATCACCCGAGGCAATCAGGATTTCATCAAAATCATTTTTCCACTGAGTCGCAACAGATCCGATAATGTCATCTGCTTCATAGTTAGGTGCTTTAATTTCCGGAAGACCAAGAACTTTAATGAGCTCGTCTACCAGTGGAAACTGAGGAATGAGTTCATCAGGCGGTTCAGAACGGTTCGCTTTATATTCAACGTAAATTTCCTTACGGAAAGAGCCTTCCTTCGTATCACGTGCAACAAGGATGTGAGTGGGCTGATACTTAACAATCAGATTGTGAAGCATCGAGAGCACGCCATAAACCGCATTCACCGGAGTGCCATCAGGCGCGTGCAAAGGTCGGATAGCAAAAAACGCTCTAAATATGTAATTTGAGATATCGATGATGATTAATTTTTTCATTGTAACCTATTGAAGTGGAACGGGTGGTGTATCAAACCACGGGGCTTTAGTCTTGCGCAAATCCAATCTGGTACCATCATTAGCTATGACAGTGGTGTCGGCCATAATATCGCCGAGGCGATGTGCTGTATCACCGCGAAAAAGAAAATATACTTCCATGGCGGCGAGTGGCAAAGCGAAGATCGCAGAAAAAATCCACCCGTAGAATGGAAAAACGAGGAAAAACAAAGGAACTGTGAACGGCAAATTTCGGATGAATGACTGGAATGCTGAGCAAGGTGAACCATCTATCAGGGACACAACTCCGAATCCCATGAATCGTTTTCCGATGGATTGCCCGTCGTAAAGTGAGTCAGCGATACAAAGATAGACGACTCCGAGAATGAGTCCCATGGGATAATAAAATACCGCTCCCATTGTCACGAGACCGATATCAATTGCTTTAGCTATAAGTCGTGACCATCGGGCCCGATACATCGGACCTTTTAGAAGGGACAATCTGTTCATCGACAAATATTGTAGCGAAAAAATCACAGGTTGAACGCAAATTCATTGATATCAGAGTATGTTAATCGGGTGCTAAAGCTGGTATACTTGTCCTAAGAGTACCAATAAGTTAAAGTAAGACGTGCTTCCCGAAGCACGGCATAAGGAGAAAATATGGCCAATTTAACATCAGTAACTTCTGCGAACTTCGATCAGGAAGTTATGAATTCAGACAAACCAGTACTTGTAGATTTTTGGGCTGAGTGGTGCGGACCTTGTAAGGCGCTTTCACCTGTTCTTGATGAAATAGCAACTGAGATGAGCGGCAAGGCTAACGTTGTAAAAGTAAACGTTGACCAGGCTTCTGATCTTGCTCAAAAATTCGGTATCCGTGGTATCCCGACTTTGATTTTCTTCAAAAATGGTGAAGTTAAATCAACTCTTGTTGGTAACCAGCCTAAAGCGGAAATCGTTAAAAACATCAATTCTCTAATCGGTTAATTAAGGAAAGGCGGATCGTAAGGTCCGCCTCTACATTTCTATGAGTTTTATTCGTTCATCACTTCTTGAAGCACAAAAAACCCTCAACACATTCATCGAAGAAGAGAAAAACGTCAAAGACATCGAGAAATCGATTCAGCTTTTCGTGGATGCATTCAAAAATAACGGGCGTGTTTTTAGCTGTGGTAACGGCGGCTCAATGTGCGACTCTCTTCACTTCGCTGAAGAGCTAACAGGTCGCTACCGTAAGAATCGCCCCCCTCTTCCTGCTACTGGTATTTCTGAGGCCGGTCACGTGACTTGTATCGCGAATGACTTTGGTTTCGAATACATCTTCTCAAGATACATTGAGGCCTGGGGTCAGAAGGGAGATGTTCTCCTTGCGATCTCAACTTCAGGAAACTCAGCTAACGTGATCAAGGCTGTGGAAGTTGCCAAGGCCAAGGGAATGAAGGTTGTGGGTCTTCTGGGTAAAGATGGCGGTAAACTAAAATCTATGGTCGACGTACCGATGATCATCGATTGCCCGATTACTGACAGAATCCAGGAAATTCACATTAAATGCATCCATATCTTCATCGAAGGTATTGAAAGACAGCTTTTCCCTGAGAATTACCTGTAATCTTTACAGCAATTTAACTGTCCAACTGGCCATTACAATCCCCGTTTCATAAAACGCCCTCACATTCATAGTGAGGTATTTATGGCCATCAAATCATGGTTGACGCTAGTAGCGTGTTTCCTGGCATTCCAAAGCATAGCTAAAGCTGACACTGTCTATACGACCGTGTTCAACGTTTTCGAGTCTACAAAGACTGAACGTCTTCTCATTCTTTCTGGTGTTGATGGAAGAATCTATAAGACACACAAGAATGATGAGCAGAAGAAGAGAATGAAGTCTCTCGTGGGTCGCATTGTTCGTCTTGATTATGTTAATCAAGGTAAAGAAGCAGTGATCACAAACATTCAGGTTGCTCAGCCGAATGAAGTTGATACTCGAACGATGGATTTAAACCGTTTCCGTTACGATCAATTAAGACAATTTGCTCCTACTGATCTTCAGTCAGTTGAGAAAGCAACTGAGATCTTCAACAGCATGTTGAATGATGGTGATAAAGGCCGTTCTCAGTGTTTCAAGCGCGCTCACATGTGGGCTTACGACATGTGGTCAAAACTCAATATTCAGTCTGAAAAACTTTTTATTTTTTACACGAAGAGATACGCGATTCTTGAAGATTTTGAATGGTGGTTCCACGTTGCTCCAATGGTTACAGCTGGTGGCGAAGAGTACGTACTAGACGGCACATTCATGGAAAAACCAATCACTGTTAAAGAATGGAAAGACCATTTCATCAAATCGAACAAGATCACTTGTCCGGTTATTGATACGTACCAGGAATTTGAAAACAACCAGTGGAACAGACTCTGTTACTTGATGAAAGTTCCTATGTATTACTTCAGCCCGCTTAACATCGAAAATCGTGATAAGAAAGGCCAGGAACGTAATCACTGGGTACTTGATGAATTGCAGGATGCTCGTCGTGCTTTCAAAAACTGGGAAGAGACTTACGAAGGTCTTGATACAGGCAAAACAACTACTAAGTATTAAGGGTAATATATGAAAAAGATTATTTTTGGATTGTTAGCGGTAACTGCTCTATCAGCAAACGCTCACGTGATTGAAGGAACTCTTGTTTTAAAGGGCGCCATCAAGACAAAGATCGTTGTGAATAACCTGAAAACGACTTGTAAGGTGAAAGTGGAAAAAGTGAAGAATCTTCTTGAAGAAGATTCTTTCGGCAACCCTGCCTACGACCTTAAAGTAAACATGAGCCTTGATGGAAGTGATTTCGAGAGAAACCTCTCTGTTAAGTTCGATAAAGACTTCAAGCTAAATAACCTCTTCAAGACGGCTACAGGTTCTGAAGTGAGAGACCTTGAGTATTACTCTGCTGAAGGTGCAACTTTGAATGTAGATTCAGAAGGCCGTATCAAGTCAGCTTCATTCCCTACTCAATACGGGAAAATTAACTGCGCATTTTAATCAGATTACTTCTTAGGGGCAGATTTTCTGCCCCTATATAATACCCGCTTTTTTCCTCTTCTTAATTTTCTTTCGCCCGACACAAATCAGCTTATAATAAATGTATAAACCGTTATTTTTCCATGGAAGGGGATGTTATGGAATTTATCCAATCGACCATTAGATTTATCGTTGAGGGTGGCGTATTCATGTACGTTATTCTTGCAGTCTGGGGTTTCGCACTAGCAGTCGCACTCGAGCGATTTAAAAAACTTTCTTATACGTATGATGTTGATGGACCTTCATTCATGAATGAACTCCAACGTTATATTCTCTCCAACGACATTCAGGGTGCGATCAGAGTTTGCTCTGGATCTCAAGCGGCACTTCCGAAGGTGTTGAAGTCAGGACTTAAGAGAGCTAATCAGGGTCAGGAACAAGTTCAGAACGCAATCGATGCAACTGCACTTGAAGTGATTCCAAAAATTGAGCAGAGAATTCCGTATCTACAACTTGCAGCTAACCTTTCAACTCTCTTCGGTCTACTCGGAACGATTCAGGGTCTGATTCAGTCATTCTCTGCAGTATCTGCAGCGGATCCTACTCAGAAAGCAGAAGTACTTGCTAAAGGTATTGCGGTTGCGATGAACACAACTGCTCTTGGTCTTCTTGCAGCTATTTCAATCATGATGATCCACGCTTTCCTCATGGCCAAGTCAGAGAAAATCGTAAACGAGATTGATGAATTTTCAGTTAAGCTTCAGGATCTTCTTGGTACTAAGAAAGCAATCGACGAGTAAGGAATAGCTTATGCTAAGAGTCCCTACCAGCCGTAAACGTAAGAAGCCAGAAGAGAAACTGAATCTCGTTCCTATTATGGATTCGATTTTCATTTTCATCTTCTTCCTTCTGATGTCTGCAAGCTTCCTCAAGATTTATGAGATTGGCTCACCTATTCCTATTATCTCGGATCAGGAACAGCCTAAAGACGACAAAGAGCCATTGGCACTTACAATGCGTCTTGAGCAAGATCAAATTCTCTTGTTAAGTGGAGTTCCTTCAAAAGAGATCCACAAGTTCACAAGACAAGCAGACGGATTATTCAATTACGATGAAATTCACAAAGTCCTCATTGAAATCAAGAAGAAGAATCTGAATGAAGATTCCATCATCTTTGAGCCAATCGGTGATCTTACTTATGAAGAAATCGTGAAAGTCATGGATGCTGTCCGCATGTTGAATAAGCTTGATGAAGCAATCTTCAAGCCGAACAAAGAAGGGATTGATGAGAAAATCAAAAACCTTTTCGATCGTATCATTTTCTCTAATTTAATGAGCTAAGAGGACCATATGGCACGCAGGGCTTCCAGATTCAGCAGAGGTAAAAAGAAACAGTCGACGTTTGATATTGATATCACGTCCCTACTCGACATTCTTACCATCATGCTGGTGTTTCTACTTCAAAGTTATAACTCTTCGGGTGTAATCATTAACGTTCCAAAAGAAATCGAACTCCCAAGATCGGCTTCGGAAACTTTGAATAATTTCGGTGTGAATATCCAGGTATCAAAAACTCAGATTTGGGTTGATGATGCTGAAGTTGTGAACTCTGATCTACCGAATGAACAAATGTATGATGAAGAAGGACGACGAATCGTACCTCTCTATAACGAACTCGTGAAAATTAAAGAAACGATCAAACAGTCACAGAAACTTTCCCCTCAGGCGAAAAGCTTTTCTGGTGTTGCTAACCTCGTCATTGATAAATCACTTAAGTACAACTACTTGAAAAAAGTTATGTACACTTGTGCTGCTGCCGGTTTTAAAGAATTTAAATTTGTTGTTTTGACTGCCGAAAATTAGATCTTATTTTTGATAAAAAAAAGGCCGCTAAAAGCGGCCTTTTTTATTTGTGCTTTATCTAGATTTTCTTCGGATAGAAGTTCATCGGCTGCTTCACTTCTACTGTTCCGCCGCCCATTGGTTCCGGGAAGACGATCCCTTTCAGTACTCCAACGACACACTTTTTAACATCTGTCGGTAAGCTTGAACTTCCATCTACACCCGCATTGGATACATGTCCGGAAGCACCAATTGTGAAATTAAGCTTGATTGCACCAGAAGCTTCAGCTCCGGTCTTCTCCAGTTCACGTTGATAACAATATCTGAATTGAGGTAGGTGCTCGAGAAGAATTCTTCTGATTGTGTCTGGATCCATCGAGCCGAGAACCACTGTTTCACCTGGCATACCGGCAGTGTAAATTGCTCTTTTAGCAGATAAACCTTCGGCACCTTTAGAATCTCCCAGAGCGCCTGAAGCAGAACCGACAAGAGATCCTTGAGTCGTAGTCATCGTAGCAGCTTTCACAGAACCTGAACCACCAACAACTCCATCTGCGATACCAACTTGACCAGCACTTCCACCCACACCAGTTACACCTTGTGTACGAACGCCAGACAATGATCCACCTTTGGCTACAAGTCCACTAACAGAACTTGAGAAATCGGCAGATTTATAAACTTCTACGTGACCAGCAGTCTTTGTTTGAACCATAGAATAAGCAGTTGGAGATTTCGCGCCAACAGCGGTCGATACACCTTTAGCAGCAGGATTATTGAAGGTTCTATTATCCGGTTTAGTAACCGGAGTCGTGCCCTGTTTAACAACTTTTTTCTCTGTGGCCGACTTTTTGCCCGGATCAGGTTTTTTATCCTGTACCTTGGTAGTGACTACATCTGGCTTCTTGATATCTGGTTGCTTAACCTGTTCTGGTTTTTTTTCAACAGCAATTTTCTGCGGAGCTTTTTGAACAACTTTTGGAGCTGTTTCAGTTTTCTCCACAGCCTTATTTTTAGAAACAGAAAGATCCTGCTTATAAAGAATTGTTGCAAGTCTTTCAGGAGCTAGCTCATCTTTTTTTGGATCTTCAGGAATTTCAATGACGTTAAGACCAATTGAAACGAAACCTACAATGAACATAAAAACCGCGAGGAATTTTCTGAATTCAGGATCACGTTTAAGTATCGGCGCAGAAAGAATACGCGGTGGCGCCTGAACATTTCGAACAAAAATCTGCAGATTATCTTTCTGAAGTCTAAGTAGGTCTTGTCCTGAGAGTTCGACAGAAGTACCAACATGACCTGTATCCTTTTTCTTATCAGAAAGTAAGAATACACCGAAGCCAGGAAGGGTATGTACGAGTGCTGAAGGTCCGCGAACTTCTACAAATGGAAATTTTTCATTTTTATTCAGATAAGGGAATTCAAGTTCGTCATTCTTTTGAAGAATACCGGTAATGTAATAGGTTGCTTTACCTTCCGGTAAGTAATCAACACTAAAAACTTTATCGTTAAAAAGGATGATAACTTCCACTGCCTGCTTAGAAGCTTCGTATTTGAAAATAGGATAGAGTTCATCCTTGTCTTCGAAAATATATTCACTAAATTCAGCTTTCGGATCAGATGCCAGTGGATAAACAATTGAAGGAGACTGTCCCGACACAGTAGGCGCTGATTTAGGGAGTTCTTTTGGAATTTCTGGAAGCTTAACAGAAGCCTCACCTTTAGCAGGCTCAAGCGTATCAAGAATTGGAGGAAGAGAATCTTCCGGAGAATATTCATGATACTCAAATTCAAAATCGGCCAGACGGAAGAAGTCACCAACATGCACTTCTTTAACAATGATTTTCTCATCATTAACGTAAGTACCGTTAGTAGAGTTCATGTCATACAAAACAGCGCGATCTTCGAAAATCTCCATGACAGCATGAACTGCTGAGACTGCATCGCTATTCACGATCAGATCACAACTTTCAGTTCTACCGATGAGAATTCTACCCTTACCAAAAACGCCTCCCTTCGAGTGCGACTGGTTTTTAGTCGCACGAAGTTCAAACATTTTGGGCTGCTTATTCTTAATTACTTCCACAGCTATCCCCTAGCGAATGCCGTCAACGGCTTTTTTCATTTCTTTATTAAAGTTTCTTTTCTCAGGTAGCTTGTTTGAAAACTCCTTACGAAGTCTTGGCGATACTGAAATATCACCAGGAGAACCTGCTTCTCCTTCTACACCGATCTCGTCAAAATCAAATTTTTCGAACTTTTTATATTCGTAACGAACATTACTCTTTTCCTGAGCAAAAGCTGAAACTGATATGAGTAGAGCAATCGCAAAAATTTTCATTCTGCATCTCCTAATTGTTTTTCAATGATTGAATAGTAACGTTTAAGGTTTGCATTTTTTGGTTCCTGAACACTAGAAAAAACTTTTCTGGCTTCATCGGCCTTACCTGTTTTCTTAAGTGTCAGGGCAAGATTCAAACCAATTTCAGCGCGATCCCATTGTGATTGCGGAATTCGCTGAAAGTAACCTAGAGCTTTGTTGTAATCAGACATAAGGAAATAACTGGCAGCAGTCGCGTTCAGAAGGTCCACGTCATTTGGTGATCCGCTCAGTAGACTTTCGAATACTGGCTGAGCATTTTCAGCGAGACCATAAGTAAGATAGAGTTTTGCCATGTTGTACCGAGGAGTCTTTGAAAACTTTGATTGCTTATTAGCACGTTCAAAGGCAACTAAAGCTTTCTGGTCTTGACCTTGACGTGAATACATCACACCTATGTTATTCAGTGCTGGTACATAATTAGGGCTAACTTCGATTGCTTTATTATAAAAAAGAAGTGCTTTACGGTAGTTACCCTGATTCAAATGACAGTTGGCCACAACGTTCCAATAAGGAGCAACTTTCTGGTACTGATTGAAGTTCTTTGAAGCAGTCTCAAAGGCAGATTTGAAATCCTTCTGAGCGCAAGCAATCGACATATCAACCAACGGATCACCACTGGTCTTTACGTTTTCAAGTTCTTCCTTCGAAAGGCGATCCATCGTCTCGTCCTGAAGAGCAGGACTCAGAGATTTCTCATTACCTTCGAAGAAATCAGAAATTTCGTTATTCGTGAGCGCCTTTGGTTTTTTGAAGACTTCGTTCTTCACAACCGGAGCTTTGGTGTTCTTTTGCTCAGGTGCAGAAGCACAAGACGCGAGGAAGATCAGAGCAAGGAATGAATATTTCATTTACGACCTCCTCTTTCCATCAACACTGCTTCTTTTTCTGTGAAGTAGCGCTTGAACTTCTCAAGGTCCTGGTAAAGAACCGAGTAATTCGAGAAAGTGAGAATTTTGTTTTCAATTATTAATTTTTTGATTTCACCACGTTGTTTTTTAGCATTAGCAAGGATTGGACCGTGAACGTCTGCCATCGCCTTTTTAAAACTGTCGATGTAGGCCTGCTCTTTACCTTCTGGAGTGAAGTTTTTCAGAGAAGTTCCAAATGATTCATAGGCTTCAATTACGTATTTATAAGCTTCAACGATGCCTTTACCAGAACCAAGCTTTTGGATGTTATTCACATCGCTTGTCATCTGATCAAGGAGCTGGAGTTTCGTCTTAACCGCTTTGTTGAAAGTAGCTTCAGGGAACTCAAGCTTGATCTGATCAAGCTTTTGTTTTTTATCAACTACAGTGGCAAGCATTCTTTCAGACATCATATCCAATGCATCAACCGGAATATCGAGCTTTTGAGCTTTTGCCTGGTTGAAGAAACGATTCTGTTTGTCACCAATTGATCTCGCCTCTTCCACGTTACCAATTGCGATGAACTCTTTTCTGAGATCTTCATAAGGCCTGATGAGATGTGGATAGTTCTTCGAATTGCTTTCCAACTCTTTCAAGGTGCTCTCGTAAATTTCCCAACGCTTAGCCTTTCCGAGATCTTTCAGTATTTCAAATGAAACCTCAGAGATCGTAGCATCAGAAATTGAGCAGTTTTTCCCTGATTCTTTGATCTCAATCGCCTTATTGATGTCATTGTTAGCTAGAGCAATGAAAACAGCGTTCTTGTAGGCAACAGCTTTATTTGAAGAGTTTTCCTTACAAAGCTTAGCTAGCATTCTATGAGAGAGGTCTGAAGACTGAGTAAAGTGCTGACGAAGAAAGAGTCCGGATGCAATCGAAAGGAAAGAATCAGCAAACTTAGTAACGTCTGCTACTTCCATGTCTTTAAGTGCAGTCACTGACCACTGATAACTCTGGTTAGAGTCACCCATTTCATAATAGAGAGCTGATAAGTTGTAGGCTGCGTTTGTTTTCGCCTTTGGAGTACTTTCATCCGATTCATAAATCTGATGATATCCAGTGAGGGCCGTGCTCTTATCACCTTTTTCAAGGGACTGCTGAACACCTTCAATCTGAATTTTTGTCATAAGTGAACGAAGGGCGTCGGCGTATTTCGATGATACTTTGAATTCACCGTTGTTGATTCTGGCAACGTACGCTTTAACTTTTCCGTAATCTTTTTTCTTACGGTGATGATCCATGATTTTCGCCAGCATGCCTTCCTGAGTATTGAAATCTTTCGGGAAGTTTTTAGCGAATGCAGTCATCGTAGCTTCAGCTCCGTCAATATCTCCAGAGTCATATTGAGAATTGAAGAGTTTAACGAAAATCTGGTTAGCTTTTTCTGATTTAGAATCGTAACTGATGTAACGGCTATAAACCGGCACATAATTAGCTTCAGCTACATTTTTGCTAAGGCTTTTTTGACCGAGCGATGAAAGCATACCGTCCAAAGACTGGCCCATGATCTTTTTATCATTATTCGCCTTGGCACTATCAAAAGCTACGATGTAGAGCTTGATGGCCTTAGCGAAATCATTCGCGGCATACGCTGTCTCACCTTGGTAGAACGTTTTTTCAGCTTTCTGAGAAGGTGATAACTGAGATGCGAGTTCAAAATAAGCAATGGCTTGATTTGACTTTTCTTTCTGAACTTTTGGAACACTCTTATACGTTTCAGAAGCTGTGGTTTTTTGTAGTTCAGCTGCTTTCTTATTCACGTGGAAATTAAGGCGCTTTAATTGATCGTTATCCAGAGGAGATTGAGTGTTTAGGGCAACGAGCTCTTTTGAAACACGAAGGTGATCCGCAACCTTGTTAAACTTATCAAATAGATTCAACTGGGCAATGAGGATCTCAATGCGCTTATCACGATTCTTCTCGTTCTTTTCAGCTTGCTCAAGAAGAGATTCTGCCTGGGCAAAACGACCTTGAGTTACAATTGCATTTGCGATTTTTACGAATTGTTCAGTGTAGTTAAGGCCCTGAGCTTCATAGAATTTAATCGCATCATTCATTCGACCGGCATCTACG
>JBEIQF010000219.1:0-5896 GCA_040376635.1 Halobacteriovoraceae bacterium | reverse complement strand
CTGAAAAAGAAAAGAAATTTAGCTTCAGTTATTATCACTTCTTCATGGCGATCCTGGTTTTTCTCGTTGTGAGGAGTTGTCTGGACAATGCCTCCGTTCAGCAAATTGGATACAGTGAATTTAAAAAGCATCTGGAGAGAGGTGATGTTAAGACTGCTGTAATCAGGGGTGAGTCGATTACTGGCCAGTTCAAGCAACCGATCAATGGAAAGGTGACGTACAGTACTAACGTCGTTAACCCGGAACTTGCCACTCAATTTGATAAATATAAAATTTCCTATGAGAGTCTTGGTTCCTCATCATTCTTAGGAAACTTTCTCCTCTTTATCCTTCCTACTCTCCTCTTCATCGGATTCTGGTACTACATTTTAAGGCGCGGCCTGAAAGGAATGGGCGGTGGTGGTGGCGGCTCATTCATGTCGATCGGAAAGAGCAAAGCGAAGATCTATGTTGAAAAAGACACCAAGGTAACATTTAAGGATGTTGCTGGTGCAGATGAAGCACTCGATGAATTGAAAGAAGTCATCGACTTCTTAAAGAATACCGAGAAGATAAAATCCCTTGGAGGAAAAGTTCCTAAAGGGATTCTTCTTGTTGGTTCTCCCGGTACCGGAAAAACGTTAATTGCAAAAGCCATCGCCGGAGAAGCGGGAGTACCTTTCTTCTCGACCAGTGGAGCTGAGTTTGTAGAAATGTTTGTAGGTGTTGGTGCGGCCCGAGTAAGAGATTTGTTTGAGCAGGCAAAAAAATCTGCTCCTTGTATCATCTTTATTGATGAGCTTGATGCCATGGGGAAAACCCGTCACTCAAGCATCATGGGTGGTAATGATGAGAAGGAACAAACTTTGAATCAACTTCTCGTTGAGATGGATGGTTTTGATACTCAAGGTGGAATTATCATTATCGCTGCAACTAACCGTCCTGAGATGATCGATCCTGCTCTTCTGCGTGCAGGTCGATTTGATCGACAGGTCGTTGTTGATAAACCGGATCGCAAAGGCAGAAAAGACATTCTTCAAATCCATGTGAAGAGTACAAAAATTGATCCTTCGGTCAATCTTGATACGATTGCTGGACTCACGCCCGGATTCACAGGTGCAGATTTGGCCAATCTCGTGAATGAAGCGGCCCTGATCGCTACAAGGGAAGATCGACAATCCATCACAACTGATCACTTCACAAGAGCGATGGAACGTATCGTTGCTGGTATCGAGAAGAAGAATAAGATTCTACTCCCTAAGGAGAAAGAGATTGTTTCCTATCATGAGATGGGTCACGCACTGATTGGTTATAAATTTAACAAGGATGATAAGGTTCACAAAGTTTCCATCATCCCTCATGGAATGGGTGCGATGGGATATACCATCCAGCATCCCACTGAAGACCGCTATCTCATGAGTAAGTCAGATCTTGAAAACAAGATGACAGTCTTGATGGCAGGACGTGCAGCTGAAATGCTCATCTTCAAGCAACTCACAACTGGCGCATCAGACGATATGGTGAAAGCGACAAACATAGCGCGTGAGATGGTCATGCGCTTTGGAATGACAGATGAACTTGGTTTCGTCGCGTATGATGAAAATCGCTCACCTTTCCTTGAAATGAAAGAATCCTTCGGTGGTGGTCATGGTTTCGCTGACTCAACGGCCAGAGAAATTGATGACTGCGTGAAACGTATGGTTATGGCCGCTTACAATCGTGCCTTTGATTTCCTGAAAGATCATCGCGATATTCTTGAAAGTGCCGCACATCAACTGATGGAGCATGAAACTCTTAATGAAGATGAGCTTCATCAGATCTTCCTTGATCTTGATCAGGAAGACTCTGAAGAAAAATTATCCGAGAATCATATTCATCATTAAGGAGATGGGTATGAATTTAAAAAATCCAATTAATCGCGACGATCATTATCTTGGGAATCTGAATGCTCCTGTCTCGCTCGTCCTGTATGGTGATTATGAATGCTCCATCTGCGCTAAGAGCTTTTTATGGATTCCGAAGCTGCTTCATGAATTCAAACATTCGGTAGTCTTCGCATACAGACATTATCCTCTCACTTTCATTCATCCACATTCGGCCATTGCTGCCGTTGCTGCTGAGGCTTCTGTTGAATACGGAAAGTTTTGGGAGTTTCATTCACTGTTATTCAAAAATCATTCTAAGTTATCCGGCGAATTCATTCTCAACCTGGCCGAGGACTTGGGAATTGATCCAGATAGATTTATGCACGATCTGGAAGATAACCATCTGATGGAAGAAATCATCAATGATATCCTGGAAGCCGAAGATAGCGGTGTAGAGACTACTCCTACTTTCTTTTTAAATGGGTCAAAATTATCCGGGATTGTGAACTACGAAACTCTCAGCACTGATATCTCACATCTTCTTCGCGAATCACAAGTTCATTTGTAACAGACCATACGTCTTTCAATGACTTCACAATTGCCTCAGCTTCTTCACATTCTGAAGCTGAGTTCACCATGCCCGTCAGATGGGCGGAGCGATTCAAGACTAATACTTTGATAAGAGATGCATCTACTTTCTCGGATTTGTATAAGGCATCGAGAATTTCGTTGTGAAGTTTTATGTCTTCATCATCAGAATGCCATTCTGAATCTGTGAATGGCCTGTTCTCGCCTTCAACGTGATGGAGATTTCGGTGTAGGTATGTGATCCAGTTGTCAGGTTCAACGTCACCCGCGTACCACGGGAGATAAAACTGGTGATGGTTTTTTTTATGCATCTCCATAAGGAGATTGTAGGTTGTCCCTTACCCTTTGACGAATAAGGGACATAGTTCATTATTTTTTGTAAGGGATTTCGCCAAGATAATCTTTCTTACCGATGTTCACTCCATTATGACGAAGAATGGCATACGCCGTTGTCACATGGAAGTAGAAGTTCGGAACAGCGTGGTGAAGAACATATTCCTTACCAGTAAGATACTTCCCTTCCCAACGTGGAGTTGTGATGTGTTTTGTATCTGTACCTTCAAAATCTTTTGCCGTTACAGTTTCAAGATAACTCATTGTTGATTGAATTCTCTTTTTACAGTCAGCAAGCGTCTTCTCTGAATCATCATGAGAAGGAGCATCTTTGCCAGTAAGTCTTGAAGCACAGAATTTTGCTGTATCACAAGCGATCTGAATCTGGCGGATGAAGTTAAGCATGTCTGGTGCCAGACGTGCGTTCATAAGAACATCAGATTCAAATTTCTTCTCAGTTGCATAGGCGTCAGCCTTATCCAGAATGAGAGAAAGATTGTGAAGAGTTTTAGTGAACTGAGGAATAGTCATATCGAATAACATTGGGGACTCCTTTAAAATGAAAACCTAATCTATCGCTTAACAACATCCTTGCCAAGATTAGACCTCTTGAATGAAAATTTAAGAATGAAAAACCTATTCTTATTCTTGCTCCTTGTGGGCTGTGCACAAACTCAAAAACCCGTTAAGAAACACAATCTTGTTCTGATCCAGGGAGTTCATCTCGACGGGCAGTCATGGAATGAAGTGAAGAACCGCCTGAACCCGGAAGAGTTCACGGTGACGATAACTGACAGGGCCGGTCGGGATGATAACAATCCTGCGTCTGTTCGAAACATCGCTGAGAGAAGCTGTGCTTTGTTTCAGGAGCCTTCAACGATCGTGGCCCATAGTTATGGTGGAGCGATCGCAAACGCGATGGTAGGCACTTGTCCGATGAAAATCAGGGGCATCATTTATATCTCTGCCCTCGTTCCCCTTCACGGAGAAAAGCCTTTTGATCTGATGAATAAAACTGACAACGCTGCCTATTCAAAAATTGTGACATTCGGTAAGTACAAGATCATCCCGAAGGCGAATGTCTTCTTTACTGGTGCTGATCCGATGATCCCTGCCACTGCTACTCTTCCTAATCTTTACGCTGAATGGTTAAGTCTTGGCGGAGAGGCCATTACTCATGATCCGAAAGTATACTCATCAATTCCTCGTGCTTACATTTACACAGAGAAAGATCCAGTCGTGAGCCTTACGACTCAATTCCAATATACAAGCAGAAGTGGGATTAAAAATTATGACGGGATTCAGACCGGGCATTTTCCCATGATCTCGAATCCCGAAAAACTAACACAGTTAATTGTTAAGTGGGCGAAGTATCAGTAGTCGAAAGACTACTGAATTTCATTCACACCTTGCGTGGCCATGTCCCACATCATTTGATTGGCAGTGCTTTTCTTAAATGCCTTACCAGATGAAACAAATGCATCTTCTTTCATCGAAATCATTTCAGTAGATACTCCATTTGAGATTTCTACTTTACCTTCACAGACGCAAAGATAAGTCTCTTTTGGATCCTCCTGAACAAAGAATTTTGTTCCACGAACGCCCATCATGGAATGATTCGTTTTAATCTTCAATGATGAATCCCCTTTCGCTTTATGAACAAAAATTGTTCCTTTCACAAGTTGAACGAGGTTTTGTTTCGCTTCTTCTGGAGCAGACAGCTTAAGAGTTCCTTCTTTAATAAGCATTCTTGACCCGTCATCAAATTTTAGCTGAGCAAAACTTTTTTTACCGCTAATCACAATTTCTTCACCATTTTTAACAATAGTACCTGTTGTAATTGCCTTTCCGTTTACTTTGATGTCGCCACCAGACCTTGTGATCGTTGCATCTGCATAAGCAAAAGAAGTGATGAACAAAGATGCTAGAAGAAATTTCATTTACGCTCCTGCGATGGAAAGACCATCAAAAATAAGTGGAACAGAGAAGAATGACTCATCTGTTGATGAAAGAAGTTCTTCTCCCACAACTTCTGCACGCTTCAGAATCTCCATCAGGTTACCCGATAAAGTGATATTTCCGAATGTCATGGTCTTCTTACCGTTCTCATACATGTAACCTTTCACAGCAACAGAAAAATTCCCTGTCACTCGATTAGCACCTGAGTAAAGCCCGGCCATTTCAATCACTTCAAGATACTTCTGAGGAAGTGGCTTTTTGTTCTTACCGCGAATAATGAGGTCAGTACCAGTTACGTTAAGGGAAGCTGATGGTCCTCTCACTGCGTGTCCGGTTGTCTTTGTGTTCATCTTCTTCGCAGTGACAGAATTGTGATAAAGATTTTTCAGTACGCCATCCTGGATAAGATACATAGGTTTTCTTTCAACACCCTCACCGTCAAATCGAGAGATACGGAATGATTTCTCAAATAGCGGATGATCTTCAATCGTAAGATCTTTCGAAATGACTTCCTCACCAACTTTAGTTCCCCATGGATTCATCTTATCGAGTGCACTTTTGGCCGAATAGAAATTAGAAAAACATCCAATCAGTTCTTTCAAGCAGTCTGTGTTGAACATGACAGCATATTTTCCAGTAGGAAGAGATTTCTCTTCAAGAAGATTTTTAGCGTGGAAGAGAGAGTTTTCCACAACTTTATCCCACTGAAGTTCATTGAACGTATGAGCAGAATGGAAGTCATAGAAGTTAGCTTTCTTGCCTTTGTCATCCATCAGAGCAGAGGCAGAGATTGAATAACTTTTGTCCGTGTAAATCGCCGAACGACCACGAGAACTCAGATAATGAGAGTAATAATCACTCTCCGAATAGGAGTTGTAAGGAACGGCGACAACTCTTGAATCCATCGCTTTCGGTTTACCTTCAAGCTCAAGGGCCTTCTGAGTTTTGAGAGCGATACTTACTTCAGCTTCCGGTTTATTCAATTCATCACGGATTTCGCCAGTAAGGTGCATGATTGTTTCATCAGGATTCGGTTCACTTGTTTCAGCATTCTGAAGGGCCTGTTTGATGAGAAGAGACACTGACTCATCATCAAGAGCTTCAGTATAGGAAATGCCTACGCGGCCGTCTTTGATCGCACGCACACCCAGAATCTGAGAACTTGAAACTTT
>JBEIQF010000107.1:0-9992 GCA_040376635.1 Halobacteriovoraceae bacterium | reverse complement strand
GCGAAGACTGCTTCTGCTAACACAAAAGCAGTTCTTGAGAAGAGAGCAAAAGGGATGAAACAAATGTTCGATGAGGATGAAAAAGATCCGAACGAATACGTAACAAAACAACTGAATGCTAAACTTGATCAGCAGATTGCGGGTCCTCTTTATGACCTGACAGATGCCGGTCATTATAAGAATCTCAACAATGAAGAAATCGGACCAGATCAGGACGCAGTAGAAACTGAACCAGCTCCGGAAACACCGGAAGCTCCGAATTATCAAGAGATTAAAGAATCGGTGCAATAAATGCTAAGTAATGAAGTACTCGATAACCTTGAGCAGAGTAAGGAAAAGATCGGTGAGCTTTTAATCAAGCACACTTCCCTCACTCGCGCTCAACTTGATGATGCTCTTGAGCAGCAGAGAATTGAAGGCGGACTTTTAGGAGATATCCTTCTTAAAAGAAACTTCATTCATCCTCATGACCTGATCAAGATCGTCTGTCACCAGATCGGAATTCCTTACCAGACCGACATTAAGATTGAAGAAATCGATGCGAACGTCGTTAAAGATCTTTCGATTAACTACTCTAAACATCATGAAGTTCTTCCATGCATGGAAACAGATTTTTCTGTGACTGTGCTGATGAGTAATCCGTTTAACTTCAATGTGATCAATGATCTTCACATGATCTACAAGAAAGAGATCAAGATCATCTGTACCACTCCCCTGAAAATTCAGGATGCGATTAACAAAGTTTACGAGAAAGCTAACCGCAACCTTGTGAACTCGATTGAAGATGAAGAATTTGAAGAGAACTTAGACCTTGAAGGTCCGATCGATATCTTGGATGCAACAGCTGATGAAGCTCCGGTAATCCGATTCGTGAACTCGATTATTTTCAGAGCAGTTAAAGAAAGAGCGTCCGATATTCACATCGAGCCGTACGAGCGTGATGTGGTTTACCGCTTCCGAATCAACGGTGTTATGACGGAGATTCTTCGCCAGCCGAAGAAAACTCACGCAGCCGTTTCTTCCCGTATTAAAGTTATGGCTCGTCTGGATATCGCTGAAAAGCGCCTTCCACAAGATGGCCGTATTAAAATCAAGATCGCTGGTAAAGATATCGATATCCGTCTTTCGACTGTGCCTATTCAGGCCGGCGAACGTATCGTTATGCGAGTTCTCGAGAAAAACAACACGGCACTTAACCTTGAAACTCTTGGTTTCCGTGGAAAAGTTCTTGATGGACTTCACGAGCTTGGTGGAAGAAAGCATGGAGTTCTTTACGTTACGGGTCCTACTGGTCACGGTAAAACGACAACTCTCTTCGCTCTTCTCGATAGAATTAAAACTCCGGATAAGATGATCATCACAGTGGAAGATCCGGTAGAGTATGAAATTCCCGGTATCTCTCAGATCCAGGTGAATCACAAAATTGAATTATCATTCGCCGTTGCTCTTCGTTCGATTCTTCGTCAAAACCCGGATGTGGTGATGATCGGAGAGACCCGAGACAGAGAAACAGCAGAGATCGCGATTAACGCCTCTCTTACGGGTCACTTTGTGTTGTCTACACTCCACACGAATGATGCCTCGTCTGCACCTACCCGTCTTATCGATATGGGTGTTCAGCCATTCCTTATCTCATCTTCTCTCGCTGGTGTACTTGCACAGCGACTTATCAGAACTCTTTGTTCAGCTTGTAAGCAAAGAACAAATCTTTCTGACTTTGAAAAAGTGATTCTTGATGTTGATGACATTCCTGATACAGCAACAATCTTCAAGCCAGTTGGTTGTCCTCGATGTTCAGGCACTGGATATTCAGGACGAACAGTTGTTTCTGAACTACTCCTCATGAACGACGAAATTCGTGCTCTCATCATTCAAAAAACAGATGCTGCCACTATCAAGAAAGCAGCAGTCCGCGCAGGAATGAGAACTCTCCGTGGTGATGCTCTCGATAAGATTTTCGAAGGTATTACTTCAGTGGATGAAATCATGCGCGCAGTAAACGCAGAAGAGAACGAATAGTATGCCGATTTATCTTTATAAGGGAATGGATCGCGCTGGCAAGGAAGTGAAGAACACGATTAACGTGGAATCGATCGCTGCTGCCAAACAACGCGTGAAATCCATGGGGATCATGCTCATCGATATCCGTGAGCAGAAGGCCCAGAATACCGGCGCAGGCGGAAGTGTCCTTCGTATTGGTGGATCGGTTCCTGTCGACGATCTTGCGATCATGACAAGACAGCTCGCGACTCTTATCAAAGCAAAAATTCAGATCGTTGAAGCACTCGCTGCCCTCACCGATCAGGTAGAAAACGCAAATCTAAGACTCGTTCTTTCTGATCTTCGCCAGAAAGTTAACGAAGGTGCCTCTCTCGCTAAAGCGCTCCAGGATCACCCGAAAGTCTTCAACTCTGTTTATGTGAACATGGTTGAGGCAGGTGAAGCATCTGGTACTCTTGAAATCGTTCTTCTTCGTCTTGCTGACTTCACTGAGCAGCAGGTTAAATTAAAGAACAAGATCAAAGGTGCCATGACTTATCCCGTGATCATGGCCGTTTTTGGTTTCACGATGATGAACGTGATTTTCATTTTCGTTATTCCTAAAATTGCGAAGATTTTCATCTCAATGAAAAAAGAACTCCCTTTCATCACTCAGGTTTGTATCTGGATCTCAAATTTCCTGGTGAATTACTGGTGGCTCGTGATCGTGATGATCATTGCTACCGTTTACGGGACGCTGAAATACATCAGCACGCCAAAAGGTGAATCTCAGTGGCATGCTCTCCAGCTAAAACTTCCGATTTTGGGCATCCTCGTCAAAATGATTAATGTTAGCCGTTTTTGCTCTACATTAGGGACTTTGATGAACTCAGGGGTACCAATCCTCACGGCCCTTAATATTGTTAAGAACCTGATTCCTAATGTTCATATGAAAGACGCGGTTGAGAAAGCGCGCCAGTCGGTTTCCGAAGGTGCTTCCCTTGCCCAGCCCCTCGTTCAAAGCGGATTTTTTCCGCCCCTTGTAACACACATGATTAAACTTGGTGAAAGATCAGGTGAACTTGAGCCAATGTTAAAAATCATTTCAGAAAACTACGAGGATCAAGTACAATCTAGGATCAGCGGACTCACCTCTGTACTAGAACCCATCATGATGATTTGTCTGGGAACTGCGATTGGATTTATTGTCTTCGCCGTAGTGATCCCGATGATGAACATGAACCAAGTTAATTAAGGAGAAAGATATGTTCCCCAATATTCAAAAAATCATGAAGTCTCAAGCTGGTATGAGCTTAATTGAGATCTTGATTTCACTTACTCTACTTGCTCTTGCAGGTACATTCGTAGGTGGTAAGGTTTTCGATAACCTTCAACAAGGTAAAGTCCAGTCTGCAAAAATTCAGATCAAGTCTCTCTCTGACCGTCTGAAAGAATTCCGTCGTGACTGTAACTTCCTTCCAACTTCAGACATGGGCCTCGATGCTCTTATCAATAAGCCTGAAGGCGGTCGTGAGTGTAAGAGATATGCTCCAGGTGGATACATCGAAGGTGGTAAAGTTCCTGTAGATCCTTGGGATGCAGAATTTATCTACGAATCTGATGGCAAGACTTTCACAATCATCTCTCTTGGCGCTGATAACACTGAAGGTGGCGAAGAGTACGATGCCGATATCAACTCAAAAGACCTTTAATCTTAATAATCAACGAGGATTCTCATTAATTGAGATCCTCGTTGCATTAGTTTTAGCAGCGATGATCTTCCTCGCTGTTCCTGAATCCGATCACGTTCAAAAACACCGCGATTTACAAACTGCAGTTGATGACCTTGACCGCTCTATTCGTTTTGCGAGTAACGAATCCGTTCTTCGTAATTCCGTTGTAAGACTCAGGCTGTCCCTTGATAAATCTCCAGTGGAATATACCGTTGAATACGGTCCGGCCGGAAACCTTCCTCTGCCAGATATGCCTGAGAAAACATCCAAATCTCTTGAAGAAGAAAAAGCTGAAGCTGAAAAGCGCTCAGCACTCGATAAACAATTCACCAAAGTGGAAGAATTCGAGGACATTAAGCACGAGATTTCGCCCGACGTGACGATTTTAGGCATGGCCTCAACTTCTCAGAAGGCCCTCATCAAAGAAGGCGAAGCAAACCTTTATTTCTACCCCACGGGTGAGAAAGATGGTGGTCTCATCATCTTCTCCACAGTTGAGGAAATCGCTTATCTCGAAATTGCCCCTTTTCTCTCTGAAACCAACTCTGTTTTTGAACCTTTGAAGGACTCGAAAGTTGCGAAACTGGAAGATATCCTACAAACTAGAATGGACGAGGTTTATAAAGAGTGGCTAGGAAGATAAATATCAAAAATCAAAGCGGTTTTTCGCTCATCGAAGTGATGATCGCTATTACCTTGTTCGCATTCTTCGTCACGGCCTACCTCACGTCTCAAGGTTACAACGTTCAGGATTCGCAATTGTCTGAAGAGCAACTCATGCTTCAGCAACTCGCCGAAAGAAAAATTAACGAGATCGTACTTGATCCTCCAAAATTCACGAATGCTACCCAGGACATGAAAGAAACAAAAACTTTCGAAGAGTCTGACCTTAAAAATTATGAATACACTCTTGAAATGAAACGTCTTACGATTCCAGATTTTGCTCAACTCTTTGCTCAGAAAGATGCAACGACTGAAGAAGCAAAAGACAGCTACGAAGGTGATTATTTCACTGAAGGTGCACAAGGCGGAGGCCAGCGAAATGCTGCCGTTGAAAAAATGATCTTTGAAGAACTTCGTAAGAATATTGAAAAGATCCTCTGGCAAGTTCGCATAACGATCACAAACAAGGAAACGAAGTACAGCTTCACGCTCTCGACGTTTATTACAAATTATAATGAGAAGGTTCAACTCAATGTCGGCTTCTGATCAAAAAGGCTTTACGCTTTTAGAGATCCTTATCGCCATTGTCCTTCTGGCGTTCATCACTTTTGGTGTTGTCTCAATCACTGAAAATGCTGTGAACACAAAAGATCGTACGACTGAAACAAACCAGAACAATCTTCAGATCGAAACGGCGATGTCGCGTTTTGAATGGGACTTCTCACAGATCTACTCTCCTCTTTATTTTTCAACGATCATGAATTTCCAGAATGCAAATAATCTCGGAAATCAGGGTGGCGATAATTCCGGTCAGCAATCAGGGGCCGACTCAGGTGTGAACTCAGGACAACAGTCGGGTCAACAATCAGGTGCTCAACAGGGAGCTCAAGGTGGAGCTGTGAGCCCTTACCTTCAGCAATATTACGAACAACTCGTGACTCGATTTGAGCGAAACGAACATTTCTCTTCAGTGAGTAAGGAAGGCATGCCGATTCCTCGCTTCTATGCTCCTGAAAAAAATATTTTTGAATTTTTTACGACTTCAAACCGCAGAAAAGTTGAGAACCAGAAACAATCTCATTTTTCGTGGGTTCGTTATCAGCTCGCTAATCAGGAACAGACAAAAGAAGAGGAAGAAAATCCAGCGATTCCTAAATCTCTCAAAAGTCTAGTTCGTTACACTTCTTCAGATGACCCATATAACGACAAACGAATCGATCCTGAAGATATTGAACGCGTGAAAGGTGCAGTCCTTCTTCGTAATGTTGAAAGTCTTGAATTTCAGTACTGGAATTTCCAGAGAAGAAAATGGGAAACGGCCCTCCGAAATATTCCTCAGGGTGAAAACATTGTTCGCGGAATTAAAGTCATGATCACCTGGTATGATTCAACCGGAAACAAAAGAAGTTCCGCTCGTATTTTCAGAACTCACTGGCCAATGGTTTCTCCTGTAGACCAGGCGACAACAACGATTCAAAGTGGTGCTCAGGCAGGTGTGCAGGCCGGAGATAACTCGGGCGCACAAGCGGGTCTTAACGGTGGGTTTGTCCAATGATCAATGATCTGAAAAAAATCCTGAATAACCAGAAAGGTATTGCTCTCATGATGATCATGACGGCAATTATCCTTCTCATGGCCATCTACGGTGAGTTTACCTTTGAATCAAAGATCAGCCGAATCAAGGCGACAAACATTCTCGATCGCTCTCAGGCAAAACTCCTCGCTGAATCGGGTCTTCAGTTAGCAGTGACTCGTCTTCGTCTCTACAAAGAGGCCTACAATAAACTCCAGAGTAATCCGAGTGCGAAGAGCATGGTTCCGACTCAGCTCCTTAATCAGCTTTGGGAAGTTCCCTTCATGTATCCAATCCCCGTAGGCGCAAATGCAAACCGCGCCTTCAAGGATACTGTCGATAAATTCACGAAAGAATCTCTCCTTGATGGTGAAATGAAAGTTTCTATCCAGAACATTTCAAACCGCCTGAATCTGAATCTCCTTCGTGTCGATATGACAAAATACAACCCGGATCCGAATGCAAATGACGGCCAGGATGATCAATCTCAACTGAACATGAATGATACTGCCATCATGTCAGACGTTTCCGTTGATCAATCTCTCTTCTTCCTCCTGAAAAAACTCGTGGATGAAAAGAAAGAGAAAGACGAAGCATTTGAAGATCGTTACTCGCGCATCAACTATCAGGAAATGGTCACAAACCTTAAGTACTACATGTCGGACTATGGTGGGATGAACCAGGATCCCCTTGTTCAGGATGCAGAAGCAAACTTTCAACAGGCAAAAATCACTCCCAAATTTGGTCCGCTAGGTTCTGCAAGTGAACTTTATGCAATCCCAGGCTGGAATGATGAATTGATCGAACTTATTCAAAATGAATTCTCGGTTTATCCGAACACACAGATCGATTTCAACAAACTCACGGCGAATATGCTCCGAATTCTCATTCCTAACATTCAGGAAGAGCAGGTTAAGGATTTTTTTGAGTACCGTGATGATCCAGAACAGCCAAAATTCATTAACACTCTCGAAGATTTCAAAAAATATGTCATAGCGGAAGGTCTGATGAATGAAACAGACTTCGATGCCCGCATGAAACTCTTCCAGGATAAAGGAATCTCTTTCGGATCAAATCCCAACCTCTTCAAGGTTGTTTCTGAGGGAACTTACAACAGATCCAACTACACACTTGTCGCTTATGTGGTCCTACCAAAAACAGAAACAGCTACAGCTGGTGGCGCTCAATCAGGTGCGCAGTCCGGAGCACAGAGTGGTGCTCAGTCGGGTGCTCAAAGCGGTGCTCAGAGTGGAGCTCAATCAGGAGCACAAAGTGGTGCCCAGTCAGGCGCTCAAAGTGGTGCTCAGAGCGGAGCTGCCGGAGGCGCGCAGAATGCTCAACTACTCGAACCTCGAATAATCGAAATTCAAATCAACTGATTTATCTAGGCGAAAATCATAGCTTCTGGTTAAAATAATACCATGCATGTATTGGCCATAGACGTTGGATCTTATTCAGTAAAATACCTTTCCTCTTTCGTTGATCGTCGGAAGATTACTCATGTTGATATGAGTGAGATTGTCGTCCGTGATTACATGGCCGATCATCAGGATCTAACATTCGAAGAATCGCAAGCTGCGATCATTCAGGATGTGATTGATTCTGTTGCACGCCCTGATACGAAAATCATCTATCAGGCGAATCATCAAATGATGACGACTCGTTTTCTTACGATGCCTGTTAAGAGCAAGAAGAAAGCGGAACTCATGCTTCCTTTCCAGCTTGAAGAAGATATTCCCTACGCGCTTTCTGAAATTCATTTTGCTTACAAGATGGAAGGCCAGAAAACTCAGCATACGGCACTTGTTGAACTCGTACGTGAAAACGTTTTTGAGGAATACTACGGACGCCTTCGTGACAAAAATGTTCTTCCAAATATTCTCTCTACCGAATCATCTGTTGTTGAAAATTTCTTCAATCAGAATCCGATGGCGGGCCCATTCTGTGTACTTGATATCGGTCACAGAACAACAAAAGCTTATTTCTTCTATAACTCTCGCCTTCTCATGACTCACGTGAGTTATGTTGGCGGTCATCACATTAACGAGATGATTGCTGAAACTTATAAGATCGAGCATGACGAAGCGATTATCTACAAGCACCAGAACGCATTTCTTCTCACATCATCACAGTACGAAGAAGTCGAACCGGCGCAGAGAGATTTCGCCCAGGCGATGGATAAAGTTTTCTCTCCTCTCGTCAATGATTTCGCACGCTGGAAAATCGGATTCAAAGTAAACTTTGGTCTCGCTGTTCAGCATGTTTTCATTTGCGGTGGATCTTCAAACATCAAGAACATTGCAAACTTCCTGACTGAGAAGTGGGATACAAAAGTTTCTCTTTTGGAGAGCTTCGATAAAGTTGAAGCTGAGAAAGTAGATCTTAACGCTAAAAACAAATCGAAATACGCTCTCGCTAACATGATGGCGATCGGATTCCGCCGTAAGAACCGCTTCATCAATCTTCTGACAGGAAGATTTGCTCAAGCTTCTACATCGGAAGTTCCTCTTCACTCGTTTGCTTTCATCGGAACGAGAGTTGCTGCTGCAACAATGATCCTTGCTGTTTCCCTTCTTGCTGAAAGATTTTTCATTGAGAAAGATATCAAGGCCGTAAACCTCAAGATGACACAAGTGATGAAGAACGAAGAACTCGCTCTCGGAGGACGTCTTCGTCGCCAGGTCACAACAAATCCTAAACCAGTTTACGATGCTCTTGTGAAGAAGCAGCGTGATGTCCGCCAGGAAATTTCAACGCTTCAGTCAGCGGTCGAAATCAAGGCACTCTCACCTCTTGTGACTGTGAGCCAGATCGGTGCAAGCACTCAGGCCACATTGATTGACTTCAAATCAAATGACACTGGAGAAATCACTGCTGTATTCAGCGCTGAAACTCCGGAAGAAATCACAACTCTTAAGGGCCTGTTTGAACGCTCATCACTTTCTGATGTTCAGGCCACAATTGATCAGTCAAAACTTCAGCTGACTGTAACAGCGGTGGGGATTTAACATGGAAGATTTAAACAGCACAAAGATCCCGCTCTTTAAGAAAATCGACCGCGAGATCTTCAGTCGTATTGATAAATTCAAACTTACTCCGAGCTATAACCAGATTCAGGACTTTTATAATTCACTTGAAGAAGAGCAGCAGAAAGTTTTCAAAGCTGCTGTCATTCTTGCAATCTTCCTCATTCCAACAATGTTCCTGGGATTTTTCTGGTATACAAATAATTCTCTTAGAGAAGATATGACTACTCGTATCGCTCTGGTTGAAAAAGCAAATGAGATCATCGGTCAGAAAACAAGTCTTCGTGATGTAGCTCCAAACATTCTTTCGGACAATCCGATCGACGGTTCATCGATGATGACTTCACGTCTCTCTAACCTTCTCTCTTCTATGAACGTGGATCTTTCAAAGATTCAGGTGAGTAATTACGAAGGGACGATGACAACTTCTACTATCATGCGTTCAGAAGCAGATTTCCAATTCACCAATCTTTCGACAGATGAACTGGTTAATATCTTCACTGCGATGATTCAGCGTGAAAAATTCCGCGTTCAATCTGTGAGCATCACTCGTAACAACGACACAAACATGCTGAAAGGCCAGTTCCATGCCATTCACTTCGGAAATGCAGCTAACATTCCGGCAGAGGAAGAATAATGGCAACGGCTTCAGAGATTCAGTCACTCGACGAAATTCAATACAAGAGTAAGATCAAGGTTTACGTTTACCCGCTCATCATCGGTCTTCTGTTTATGATGGCGTTCTTAAACTTCTACCCGATCGGCACTGAGCTCAAAGGCTTCATTAAAAAAAATCTCAAAGGTTCTGCATGTAATCCTGACTGGAATGACATCAGAATTGAATGGCTTCTACCTAAACTTGTTATCTCTGACCTGACTCTCCCTGCTAGTTGCATGGGCAAGATGGGTGATCCTCTGAAATTCAGTCACGTAACAGTGAACTTTCACCTCATCAGTTTTTCTCCGATCGGAATTCCCTTCAAGATTGATACTGAAATGAATGCCCAACCTCTGACG
>JBEIQF010000366.1:0-3208 GCA_040376635.1 Halobacteriovoraceae bacterium | reverse complement strand
GTGCGACCGGTGTTCTTTACATCGTGGAGTTTTTTGTTATTGTGGGCGAATTGATATCAGTTTATCTCATGGCAAAACACGGATTACCTCTATGATGGAAGTTCAGATTACTTGCAAAGGTTGTGGTTCAAGCATTGAAGTCTTGCCTGATCATATGGCGACGAAAGTTGAATGCGAAGTTTGTAAGCATGTTCAGGATGTGAAATTCACTCACGAGCATGAAGCAGGAAACCTCACTGAGTGCCCGGTTTGTTCACGCATGGATTTCTATAAGCAAGTTGATTTCAACCGTAAGATTGGAGTCGCCCTTTTTGTCATCGCCGCCATTCTTTCAATTTGGACGTATGGATTGAGCCTCGTTGTTCTTTGGCTTGTTGATATTTTCCTTCTCAAAAAACTGGCCTTGGTTGCAATTTGTTACAAGTGCCAGACGAACTTTCGCCGATTAAAAAACTTCAATGATATCCGTGATTTTGATCACGAAATGAACGATAGAATTGTTTATTCCGACCATGACTTCAAGGGAAAGCCTCTATCCCATTAAAAAACCATAATTTAGATGGTTTTTGTTTATGTCCTTTGATCTTATGGGTGCCCTTATGCTATAATAACTTCGCATAATTATTATATTAACAGGAGCTTTTCCCCATCGAACCCCCGGCTGCGCTTTTTCCAAAATCCAATCTTTCTTTAACAACTGTTTATAACGTATGAGTACCGATCAAGAGATTCTTATCCTTGTTATCTCACTTCTATTGTCTGCTTTTTTCTCAGGCTCAGAAGCTGCACTCATGTCACTTCCTCATGAAAAGGCGAAACAGATCGCTGAGGAACATGGCCTAGATACGTGGGCGATGAAACGTTGGCTTGAAATGCCGAACGATATCCTTACAACAATTCTCGTAGGGAACAACTTCGTAAACATCTTAATTGCTGCTCTCTCTACAAATATAGCTGAAAGATATTTATCGAATGATGCCCTAGCGATCAGCGTGGGTGTATCTACTGTTGCGATTCTTCTCTTCGGAGAAATTGTTCCTAAAACTTTTGGTCGTGGTAATGCAGAGAAATTTGCACCAACTTGTATTCTGGTTCTGACGGTTTTCTACTATGCCATGTGGCCGATTGTGAAAGCCTTCACGAAAATCATTCAACTTGTCCTTGGTAAGAATGCAACTGTTCGCAGTCGTGCAGTTACTAAGGATGATATTGAAGTCATGGTTGAAATGGCCGAAGAAACACGAACCATGGATTCAAAACAGATTGATCTTCTTAACTCAATCCTTGAATTCCCATCGATCAAAACAAAAGACATCATGGTTCCACGTACTCAGATTGAAGCTCTGAAAAAGAGTGCTTCTTTCAATGATGTGATCAGAACTGTGAGAGAAGTTGCCCACTCTCGTTACCCGGTCTACAACGAAGATCTGGATGACGTTCTTGGATTTCTTCACGTTAAAGATCTTGCATTCATGGGTGTTGAAGAACAGAAAAATTTCGACATCACTAAATATATCAAGCCGCCGTTCTTCGTTTATGAACACATGAAGATTCAGGCCGTATTTGACCATATGAACCGTAAGAAAGTTCACCTTGCCCTTGTGAAAGATGAAAACGGTCTTGTGGTTGGTATGCTGACACTTGAAGACATCATGGAAGAAATCTTTGGTGAAATCCAGGATGAGCACGATGATGAAGATGATTTGATTCCTGGTGTGGAGAGTGCAGAAGGCGTTCTCGTTCCTTCAACGATTTCTCTTCGCGATCTTTACAACGAATACGATATTGAGATTCCTCTTAACGATAACTACTCAACGCTTAATGGGTTTCTCATGGAGCAATTGGGTAACAATTTTCCTAAGAAGGGTCACTTGATTATCTGGGACGGTTTTTCATTTGAACTTGTTCGTGTGAAGAATTCTGAAATAAAAGAAGTGAAGATCAAGTCGACTACCGGCGCCCATTTACGTGAACCTGATAAGAAAGACGTAAATGAAGCTCAGGACAGTGACAATCAAAAGTCCGCCAGTCCAAAATAGGTCATGGAAACACGCAAGATTTATCCAGTCTGTGTCATCGGTGGCGGCTCCGCAGGAGTCATGGCCGCCTTGCGTGTCGTGCTCAATAATGATGAATGTCTTTTCTTTCCTGGCACTGCCAAAGATAAAAAGAAGTCACGTGCACTCTGGGTAAGAAAGATTGAAAACATGCCTGCGCACTTTAATTACAAGCGCGGAATTGAAGAGCCTAATGCCGAAACGTTGAAGTGGATTTCAGAATCTGCTTTCAAAGATAATCTCGTTCAGCAAAAAAATATCAGTGTCACTAAGCTTGAAAAAGACGGTGAGATCTTCAAGATTACCGACTCCAAAGACCAGGTTCATTACGCTAAATTTGTCATTCTTTGTACGGGAGTGATGGATGTTCAGCCTGAGATCAAGGGAAGCATCGAGACTGTCTTTGACTACGCTAATGCGCAGACGATTGATTACTGCCTCATTTGTGACGGCCACCATGTTTTCCAGAAGAAAGCATCTGTGATCGGACATGGTAATGGAGCTGCATGGATTGCGATTATGCTTCATGAGCGCTATCGCCCGGACAATCTCACGATCTTTACAAATGGGAAGAAGGCGGAGTTTCAGGCAGATACTCAAAAACTCATTGATACCTACAATATCAAGGTCGAGGAGTCCGCGATCGCCGATATCGTGGGTGAGAGCAAGGGTCAGATTCTTAAAGGCTTTAAATTAGAGAATGGCCTTACGATTGAAACAGATATCTCGTTCGTTTCTCTTGGTATGATTGTTTATAATGAGCTCGCCAAACAATTGGGTGCAGAACTTGATGAACGCGGCTTTGTGAAAGCAGATGAGTCCGGATTAACAAGTGTTAACGGCCTTTACGTGGCCGGAGATCTCAAGGCAAATACTAAAAAACAAATCTATACTGCTTGGGATTCAGCTGTGAATGCGGCCAATGCTATCAACATGAAAATTCGTTCTGCCAGACGACCTAAGTAATTTCTTCCAACCAAACATTTTTTTAAGTTCTTCTTAATCTCCCTGGTATATCTTGCGGCCATGAAAACATTAATTGCACTCTCTTTAGTGGGTCAGATCACTGACTACACAGTATTTTCTAAGGCAAATATCGAATACGCTCGAAGCGATTTCGAAGGTCTCGTTGGAGCAGGTGGCGATATTGT
>JBEIQF010000060.1:0-12838 GCA_040376635.1 Halobacteriovoraceae bacterium | reverse complement strand
GTATGCTCTCTGAAAAGCTCTAGGCCTTCAGATTTAAATGAACATGATTCAACTGATTTTGGGTTCACTTCATCGAAAGTGATATCCGCTTCACACTTCAACTCTCCATTCACAGAGTTCGAAATTTGAGTCTGAAGAGTCGCATCTAAAACAGGTTTATTATCCCAACGTTTTTTGATGGTGATGTCTGATTCTTTCGTGTCTTTTCTCTTTCTGAGAATGAGACCGTTCTTATAAAGAGCGCCGTCTTTGGTTTCAAGGAAAGTGACTGTACCTTTGACTTCTTTCTCGTGAGGGATGAGATCAAGCGACTCACAAGGATAGAGAATTTTAACCTCGCCCTTGGTTGAAGCAAAGGTCAGGCCTGAGACTAAGAGGAGAACAAAAGCTGGGGTAGATTTCATGCAGCGTTTGTACTTCAAGAGCTGGGGTATGTAATAGACTTAGAATAATTTACACGGAAATCTTATGTGAACATCATGGTTCCGAGACGAACCATATCTGATTTTTCCCGGATGGCGATCTTATAATCCTGGCTCATGCCCATTGAAGTCTTAAGTTTGATATTGAATTCGCTCTGAAGCTTCTCTTTCTCTACGTTCAGTTCCTGGAAGCATCTTCCGGCATCACGTTCAAAATTATCTGTACGAAGTGTACCCATCGTCATGACACCGGCGAGTTTTAACTTTTTGCACTTGATGATGAGCTCAGCACTCTCCGCAAGTTCAGTATAAGTTTCAAAGCCGGACTTCTCTTCTTCCTTACTTGTATTGAACTGCAGATAGATCTCAACCGCGTGCTCGAGTTTATTTTCAGCACTGATGAGTTTATCGACGAGTTCACGATCATCCACTGAATGAATGGCAAAAAGGTTCGGAACTTTGAAGAGGTTATTCACTTTGTTGGTCTGAAGATGACCAATCATGTGCCAGCGGATTTCAGGACATTCAGTTTTCAGGGCCTCGGCCTTTTCAGCGAGTTCCTGAACGCGGTTTTCACCGAAATCACGATGACCAAGTTCATAGTATGTTTTGATATCTTCAAGCGGACGTGTTTTTGAAACAATCAGAAGAGCTGTGCTCTCTAATTCAGGGAGAAGACTTAGGAGTTTTGATTGAGCATCACTCTTCTTCACCTTTCCCCTTCTTTTTTTTCTTAAGGCTGATTGTGGCCTTGATTTCGAAATCATACTTCTCAACGATTTTATCAATCTCTTTTGAGAGATCGATTTTATCGAGATAAGTTTTGAGTTCGTTTTTTACTCCCGCCACAAATTCAGTCTTCGTGTTTTTTGCGTTTTCAACAAGACCACCGACAATTTCTTTCGGAAGAGGAAGATCCTTCATCGCTGCACGGATCGTTTCTTCCGTCATGAATGCGGCCGTTACACCAGTCGTGAGGACTTTTTTAAGGATATCGCCAAGCTTTCCGTCTTTGTCGGATTTGTCTTCCATTTATAAACTCGCTGCTCTCTTAGCGAAAGCTTTCATGTTTAAAGGTAGGTTCGTTGTCACAAGAGTCTTCTCGATCATGCCAAGTCCAGGAAGGAAACCTTTCAGCTCCACTTCGAGTGAGTAAGTCACTTCACACTTGTTACCGCCAAGATCTTTGATCGTCCACTTGCCGTTATTTACTTTCATCATGTCACCAGAAACAAGTGACCAGCTCACTTCAGTTGTCGGCTTGTTTGAAAGCTTGATTGTGTAAGAGATATCTTTGATGAGGCTTAGATTGAATTTTACAGTAGCACCATCAGCGCTTTCGTTAACAACATCTACAGATCTCATTCCATCAACGAATTGAGGGTAAGCTTTGTAATCAACAACAGCTTTGTAAAATTTGTCTGCAGGTACATCAAATGTTTCAGTTCTTTCTGCGCGGGCCATAGGACTTCCTTTTCCTTTTAATATCTAGGTTTCTTATCGAAATGGTGTTCAGCTCTGATATGTCTGATTGTACCAGATTCCGATCTCATCACAAGCGAGTGAGTATGACAGCCCCAAGGCTTAAAGATAACTCCATCCAGGAAGTTACCAGTTGTAACACCAGTAGCAACAAACATGAGATTACCTTTGGCAAGATCATCAATTTTGAAGACACGGTTGATATCATCAATACCCATCTTAAGGGCACGTTCGATTTCACTTTGATTACGAGGCTTGAGAATTCCCTGGAATTCCCCCCCCATACACTGAAGAGCAGCTGCAGTGATAACACCTTCCGGAGCTCCACCGATACCGAATAGGATATCAATCCCTGAATTAGGAGTTGCAGTCGCAATTCCTGCAGATACGTCGCCGTCTCCGATCAGATTAATACGAGCGCCGGCAGCACGGATTTCTTCAATTAATTCTTTGTGACGAGGACGATCCAGAACAATCGCCGTGAGATCGGCCACTCGGCATTTCTTCGCAGCTGCCAGACGTTTAAGATTTTCAGTCGGAGTTTGACGAATATCAATAATGCCTTTTCCTTCAGGGCCACAAGCAATTTTTTGCATGTAAGTATCCGGAGCATGCAGAAGATTTCCTGCTTCACCGATCGCCATTACTGAAATTGAATTGTATCCACCGTGAGCACAGATTGTTGTTCCTTCAAGAGGATCAAGAGCGATTTCAAGTTTAGCACCTTTTCCAGTACCAACTTTTTCACCGATATAAAGCATCGGTGCTTCATCGCGCTCACCTTCACCGATCACAACAGTGGCATCACAATCTACTGAATCGAGCATCGCTCTCATGGCATCCACGGCGGCCTGATCAGCAGCTTTCTCATCTCCCCGACCCATAAGTCGGGCCGAAGCAATTGCGGCCATTTCAGTTACGCGGACAAATTCCATAGCGAGGTTACGATTCATGCATTTTCCCTTGAAAGAGTTACGCATGAATCATACCTAAAATGACTTAGCCTAAAAAGATTTTTAGCTTAATTGACGCACCAAAAATGTGCTTACTTCACGTGGCAGGAGATCTTCACCAATATGAGTGAGAAGGAGTTTCACACGTTCGAGCTTCTGAACATCGACATCCATATCAATTTGGAACACCCATTCATCTTCAGTCAGAAGAGGAGAATCAACATTTCTTTTTGACAAGATTCGTCCGGTTTTTAGACCCACTCCGTCTTCCCACTCAACAAAAGTTTCGAGGAAAAGAAGCTGGCACTTGGCGATTTCGCCGTCGTTGTGTTGCCACACGAAAACTTCAACCGGGCCATCAGATCGGAGCCAGTATTTCAGGCGCGCGGGGATTTCAAGACCACCTTCAACTTTATGAAGGGGCTTGAGGCGCTTCACCATTTCTTCCATTTCAAGAAAGCTTTGAACTTTTTCAAGAACATCACGCTTCTTGGCAAACTCCACACCAAGGCGGTTTTGTGTATGCCATTTCACGATGCCGGAAATATCCAGGTTTTTGCCGAGCCAGTGAATGTGGCCCTTGAGAACTGAATCTTCTTTGAAGCCATCTTCATCAGTCTTCAGAGAAATCTGCATTCCTGTGTGTGAGATATCTTTGATCTCGTATACACGAGAAGTATCGTCGGATTTAAACGTCAGATAACAAAACGGAAAACGAGGAAGAATTCTCTTCTCGTGCTTCTCAAAATCACTCTTAATCAAATTAAAACGTCGTTCCATGGTCACCTCATTATTCTCTTATTGTAGGTGTTCCAATAATATATCCAAGCTAGGTAAATTTTGTTAAATTGGAAAGACATGGAAATGAACGACCTCGAAATTGATAATCTTCCGAATCGCTTAACATTCTTTCGAATGTTGATGATTCCTGTTGTCGTGCTGGCATTGTACTTCACTGAAGGCACTCCGCCATGGCCTTGGCTCGAGTCGTGGCAACCCTACCTTGGCCACATTGCATGCTGGATTTTTGTGGTCGCAAGCATCACTGACTTCTTTGATGGCTACATCGCACGTAAACGAAATATCGTGACAGTCTTTGGATCATTCCTTGATCCGATCGCAGATAAGTTCCTTGTTGTATCAGGACTTCTGATGCTTCTTGCACTTGAACGCATTCATCCGATCGTTGTGATCATCCTTGTGCTTCGTGAAATGTACATGACATCTCTTCGACTCCTCGCCATGAGTGAAAATGTTGAAGTACCTGTCAGTAGCATGGGTAAATGGAAAACGACTGTTCAGATGGTCGCGACTCCGATGCTCATGATCTATGATGATTTCTTATGGATGGATCTGATTCTGATCGGAACGATCCTTATGTATATCGCTGCCCTTCTCTCATTATGGTCGGCATTGAAATATTCACTCAGTATGATTAAAAAACTTCAGGAAAACCGCGCAGAGAAAAAGAAGCTGAAAAAAGAGCTTAAAAAAGGCTCAGTGTGAAAAGCTATGTTCTTTGTTGTGTTTCAACTGCAAAGATCAGTGAAGACTTTCTAACAGAGATTAAGGCCTATCTTCCTACTGTTGGCGCGACCATCACATCTACTGAAAAATTTCTAGAGCAAGGATTCCGCGCCCTTGATCTTCACCTCGACTTTCCTCACGATTTTGAAAAAATAAAAATGTCACTGATGGATTTCTCCAATAAGCATCAGGTAGACATGGCACTCATTCCGGAAAACGGAAAGCGTGCAGATAAAAAGCTTATTGTATTCGACATGGACTCCACTCTCATCCAACACGAAGTGATTGTTGAGATGGCGCGAGTTCATGGCGTTGGTGAAAAAGTTAAAGAGATCACTGAACGCGCCATGAATGGCGAACTCAATTTTGATGAGGCCCTGCGCGAGCGAGTTGCCCTCCTTAAAGGTCTCAAGCGACAAGATATGGAAGATATCCAATCTCATCTGAAACTCTCACCAGGCGCTGAAAAACTGATCAGTGAATTACGTAAGAAAGGTTATAAGACGGCCATTCTCTCAGGTGGCTTTCAATACTTTGCGGATAACTTCAAAAAGCGCCTTCACATGGATTACGCTTTTGCGAACAATCTTGAATTTGATGGTGATGTCCTTTCCGGAAGAGTTGCCGGGCCAGTCGTCAATGCATCTGAGAAAGCTCGACTAGTTGAAGTTCTTGCCGCCAAAGAAAAAATCTCACTTGATCAGGTCGTTGCTGTTGGTGATGGCGCCAATGATTTACCGATGCTTGCGAAAGCAGGATTCGGCATTGCCTGGCATGCAAAAGACACAGTTAGAAAACAAGCGAGACATCTCGTTCACCATAGTCCGATGACTACTATTCTTTATTTTTTGGGAATCCCGGGAAATCACCTCGATGAAACTTTATAAGAATCTGGATACTGCGAGTAAGGACAGAGAAGAAGTTCAGGCGCTGAAGATCAGTGTAAAGGGTGATGAATTTCCGCAGGAGATTCTGGATTTTCCAAATCTCGGTGAACTTTATCTTGATGGTAACTGCAAGAAGTTCCCTACAAGTGCTCCAGGTTGGACGAAGCTAAAAGTACTCTCTATTAAGTGGCCGTTGTTTACAGGAGACCTTTCATCACTATTCAATCTCCCGCATCTGGAGAATCTGAAAATTATCGAAACTCCCCTTTCATCTTTCATTCTTCCGCTCGGCCACGCGGCCGCTCCTCTTAAATCTTTGACGATCAAAGACTGCGGGATGAAATCGCTTCCTGAAGAACTTTCGATGTTCTGGCAACTGACTGAACTCAATCTTTCAGGAAATGCCCTGACTAAACTTCCTTATTCTTTTATTGATCTCAGGAATCTTCGCCGATTGAATCTGGATTCGAACAACTTTTCGACATTCCCGGATGATATTAAGAAGATGACTGCGCTAACTCATCTTTCTATCGATAACAATAAATTCTCAGAAGAAGAAATTGAGCGCATTCAGCGTGAGTTTCATATTACCCCTCATTGAAAGCATGACTTAAGTTAGACAATTCAAATTGCCGTATTAGTTCGTCTATTAAATGGACTCTAATAAATTTGTACAAACATTTTCACACTGTCGAAATTTTAGACACTTTCTTGAATTTTCCCCTCTCAAATTATTGATTTCCTAATTTGTACCTTAAGAAAAACTTGGCATGCCCAGTGCAATATTTGTTTCCAAGAAACTTAAACACGAGGGGAACCAAAATGAAAAAATTTATCACAGCACTTACACTTACTACACTTTCACTTTCAGCTTTTTCAGCAACTCAAGCAGACCTTATTCTTAAAGGTGTAGTTGCTCCCATTCTTGATATCTCAATTGTGCATGAAACGGTTGCAGGGAATTTGGATCTTTCACAGGCAGCTTCGAACGTGAAGGTGGCCACACTCACTGAAAAATCAAACTATGCCCAGGGATACAAAATTAAAGCTAAGTCGATCAATGGCGGAAAGCTAGTTAACACGGTAGATGCAAACAGCTTCGTAAACTATTCACTTACTTATAACGGCTCAGGAATCTCTCTCAATACATCGCCTACTCAGATTTACTCGACTTCAAACCTGAAAGGCACATTCACGAAAGAACTGAAGATTTCTTACTCAGCCCCTGTGAATCTATCTGCTGGATCACACGAAGATACGGTTCAGTTCACGATCGAAGCTAACTAAATTAAAGGATTTTAAATATCCGACCGATAAGCTCAAGGTATGGCAAAGTACCTTGGGCTTTTTCTTTTGATTCTTTCTTCTCAAGCGATGGCGGGAACCAACTCCATATTAGTCCTCAGGGCCATCGTCCCAGAAGTCATGAAAGTTGAAGTGAAAGTCGATAAAAATGGCCCTCACGCCATCCTCCACACCAACCACAAGGGCAAACATCATTCCATGCCTAAGTTCTTGATTAAAAAGCACGAATCTCACTATCTCGTTTCTGTTACACAACCTTAAAACGGCCAAAATTTCCCACATCCTAGAAATTCAAAACTACCTTAAGATGACACCAGTGGATTAAGAAATGGTTAATAAATGACACCAGAGTATTAGGCCAACTCGCTAATAATTCGTTGAATGATATTGGCGCACAAGATGCATTGAGAAAATAAGAAGTACCAAGACGGTATATATAAGGGAGATCATGGATGAAAAAGGCACTACTCGCAGTTACAGCTCTAACACTTACAATTCACGCGTCGGCCGCAACACAAGCAGAACTTATCTTAAAAGGTCTCGTTGCTCCTATCCTGGACATCTCAATTGTTCACGAAACTGTAGCTTCAAATCTGGATCTTTCTCAAGCGGCCTCTGCTGTTAAAGTAGCGACTCTGACTGAAAAATCTAACTATGCTCAAGGTTACAAAATCAAAGCAAAATCTACGAATGCAGGAAAACTAGTGAATACCGTAGATGCAAACAGCTTCGTAAACTATAACCTCACTTATAACGGAAGCGCAGTTGCTCTCACTTCTTCACCTACTCAGATTTATTCTACGAGTAACCTCAAAGGTACTTTTACGAAAGAACTGAAAATCTCTTACAACCAACCGACAAATCTCTCTGCTGGTTCACATGAAGATACAGTGCAATTCACGATTGAAGCGAACTAATCCAAATCTACTTTTTTAAAACAGGTCCGGAGTATGAAAGTACTCCGGACTTTTGCTTTTTGCAGGTAAAATAAAGGCAACAAGGAACTTTCATGAACCGCATTCTACCTCTCTTATTTTTACCCTTTTTATTCGCCTTCAATTTCTCCCCTATGTCCCAGACAATTGAACTTGGTGAAGGAAAAAAGGGCGGCCAGTTTTTGATAGATAATGAAGGCGGAACAAATATTGCTGTTGAGCTGACTGTGAAAGAGCGAAAAATGGATGAGGAAGGGAACGAAACACTTCTGGAAACAAAAGATATTTCAGTTTTCCCTCCTCAGGTTATTATTCCACCAAGAGAAAAGAGAACCATCAGAGTTCAATACACCTCTAAGGAAGAGCTGACGTCAGAAAAAAGTTACCGTGTTATAGCTGAACAATTACCACTCAAAGTAGATGCAAAGACAAAAGATCAGGCCGGCATTCAAATGCTGATGAAGTTTGTTGCCGCTCTTTATGCAACACCCGCCGGTGCAAAATCAGATGTGAAAGTTGTCTCTCAAACTTCAAATGGAAAAGAACTGGTGTTGATTCTTGAGAACAAAGGTAACCGTCATCAACTGCTTAATAATCCCGTTTTAAAATATTTATTTGCTGGCGAAAAAGGTGAAATGAAGGCCGGAGAGCTTACCGGGTTAACTGGGGAGAACATCCTTGCGGGAAACAAACGCAAATTCGTTATCCCTAGCAAAAAAATCATTCCTTCAGGATCGAGAATAGAACTTAAGATTAATGATTAAATTTTTATATATCGTTTTCATTTTGCTCTCTTTTTCTTCTGTTTTCGCGCAGTCCATGGGCACGTCCTATACCGCCCAAATTCCACTCTACGACAAAGATACGAATCTTGGAGATGTTCAGGTTGAGATCAATGGCGATGAACTCATATCAGTAGATCGCGACTCATTGTTAAACGCTCTTCGTGATACGCTTAAAGAAGATACAATTGCTGCGTTTGAAAGACTTCCCTCACAACTCACTCCGTCTCAAATTTCAATTCCCCTAAGATTCAGTCCACAGGAATTAAAACTTGAAACGTCCATTGATCTTCAGCTAATGGCCCGCAAGAAAACGGATCTCGGTGTCGATCTTGAAGATGAAAAACGTGATGCTCTTCAACCGGCTCCTTTTGGCGGGGCCATCAACTATCGTCTGGAACAGTTCTGGGGTGATGAGCGATTAGGTGGAAAATATTTTTCAGGACAATTTGGATCTTTCATTAACATGAACTCCCTAGTGCTTGAAAGCCAGATGTTCTATCAGACAAATACTGATGCACAATGGTTTCGGGGTGACACAAGACTCGTTAAGGACTTTGAAAAACAAAATATCCGGACTCAAGTGGGAGACATCTATCCACAGATTCAGGGGTTCATGGTTGCTAAACCTCTCGGTGGTATCAACATCCAGAGAAATTTTTCACTTAACCCCTATCGTCTTCCCTACCCGACCGGGAACCAAAACTTCACTTTGAAATCTCGTTCCTTTGTTAAATATTTTGTGAATTCAGTCATGGTGAAATCAGAGTATCTCCAGGCAGGAAACTACTCCGCTAAAGACATTCCTCTGAATAATGGTCTCAATACAATTCTTATCGAAGCGACAGACGATCTTGGCCAGAAACAATTTTTTGTTTTCAAAGCTTCTTCAAACATTAATCTCCTGAACGAAGGAGAAAGCCGTTTTGATGTGAGTTATGGAACTCCCTTCATCGATACAAGCTTGAAGCGTGATTATATCAACAGAGACGGTAATGTCTTTTCAGGATTCTATCAGTATGGATTCAGTTCTCTCTTTTCTAGTTCAGTTTATTTGCAAAACCAACAGGACTTTAACCTTTATGGGTCTGAATTCATTCAGGCCATCCCGATCGGAAACATCACTGCAGGTATCGCAAGATCGAATCTGGAAAAGCTCGAGGGAACAGCTGGAAGTCTAGGCTATCAGCTGATTACTCAAGGAAAGCGGTGGTTTGATTCACACACGCTTTCTCTTCGTTATGAAAACCGCAGCCGCGATTTCAAAACTCAACTCACAGATGTTTCGACTTCTATCCAGAACGCCTATGCAGCGAACTATACTATTCCAGTTTCAAACATACTTACTTTTTCTCTTGGCGGTAATTACGGTGATGTGAGGAATAACTTACTTGAAGATAGGTATGGTTACGATGTTAACTTATCTTTTCGAGTCATGAACAATCACAACATCGCCTTTTATGTCAGCCGAAATCGTGATGAGTTTAAAAATTGGAATGATGTCGCGTATGTCTTCCTTACGATTTCAATTCCTGAATCAAACAGCTATGTTTCATCCCTTTATGATCAGCAACAAAAGAATATTCGAGTAAATGTCCTTCGAGATAATCAAAACAAACTTTATCATTTCAGGACGCAAGCTATCGCAGAGTATGGTGAAGAAAGAAAAAATGGGGAGCTCGATCTCAACTATCCTACTCAGATCGGTGATTTTGGCAGCCGGATTACAGCTAGCAAAATTGAGCAGTTTGATACTGCCGCAAGAGGATCAGCTCGATTCAACTCAGCATTTGTTTTTGCGTATGACGATTCTGAGTTAGGGTTTGGTGTATCTCGACCCATTCCAGGATCGTTTGTCATCTTTAAGCCTGAAGATCGTCTACGGGACCAGAAGATTGGTCTCAAATCAACTTCACCATTTACTGAATCCCAGTCAGGTTTATTTGACGAAATCGTCTTTAGCAATCTTATTGCTTATCAATATCGTGATATACAACTTGATCCTACATTCCTTGAACCTGGGCGCAGTCTCCAGAGAGAAAAATTCACTCTTTATCCGACTTATCGAAGTGCGCATCTCATAAAGCTTAGTGAAAGAGGTTCTGTTATTCTCACAGGCAAAATCTTAAAACCTGATGGTACTCCTATTGCCTTACAAGTTGGTTCAGTCGGAGACGTTACATTTTTCACTAACCGCGACGGGCAGATTTTCATTGAAGGTGTAGAGGCAGGAACTCATGAGTTAAAGCTTGAAGGACTTGAAGATAAATTTATCTTCTCTGTTAATAAGGAAGAACGCGGCTACAAAGAGCTGGGAATTATCCAGTTAAAGGAAAATGAATTATGAAAATTCTCATTTTGATTCTAATGGGTCTTTCATTCAATGCCTATTCTCAAAACTGTGTTTACAGCCTCAACATGGTCAACGCGACAGTTGAAATTTTGGATAGTTCACAGGTTATCCAGCAACCGTTTACCTTAAGTCGTAGTAATGCAAATGCTCCTGTCTGCCAAAATTACCGGGTCTTTTTTTCAAAAGGAATGGCGAATAACTATCAAAGACGTGCCTTTTCTGTTGCCGGTAACTCACTTACATACAATCTTCACAGAACAGTGAACCAGTCCGGCATATTAAAAGAAAAGAATGATGCTATTGCGGCCAATGAATATCTCGAAGGGGTTGCTCCAAACAAAGACACTACCTATACAAATAATTTTTTTATTTCCGTTCCCGGCAAGACAGGCAATTCGATTCCCGCTGGATATTACTCTGATGCCATTCAGGCATCATTATACACTTTAAACAATGGGTCTTTAATATTTGAAACGAATGATAACCTTACTCTTCTGTTTTATGTCACGCAGGTTGTTCAAGTAAGCATCATTGATGAAGGTGGAACATTCGATGCAGGATCAACAAGTAAGGTTTTAGATTTTGGATTTCTTTCTCAGAATGCAGAAAAAGGCGCTGACCTAAGGGTCTTATCAAATGGTTCTTACCAACTCAAAATTTCATCACAAAACAATGGTCAGCTGAAGCTCTCGGCCGGTGATCTTATTGCTTATTCATTACGGGTAAATGGAGCTGCGGTTAATCTTGCTTCCAGCGCCGGGACACCTGTTCAGATTGGTACAGGAAGCGCCACTTCAAATGCAGGCGATTTGTTTAATTTGAAAGTAAAGATCCTGGAAGCGACAACGACAAAATCGGCCGGCATGTATCAGGACATCCTAACAATTACGGCCATCGCAAACTAATAAGAGATCGCCTGTCCCTGATCCAGAATCATGAATTTTTCCCTCGGAATCTCACTTTTCTTGAGGCTTGCCTCCAGATCCGCGGTCGGCTCATCAATGCCTTCATCAGTTAATTGAAACGTCCCGAAGTGCATCCCAATTGATCTCGCTGCACCTAAATCAATATGCGCTTTCACAGCGTCCTCAGGATCCATGTGGTGAAACTTCATGAACCATCTTGGCTTGTAAGCACCGATAGGTAATAGCGCTACATCCGGAGCACCCAGGCGGCTCTTGATATCAAGAAAGTGTTTTCCATAACCAGTATCGCCAGCGTGATAAACTTTCACTGCTCCACTATCAATCATGAAGCTGCCCCAGAGGCATTCATTCTTGTCCCAAAGTTGTCTTGCTGACCAGTGGCGAGACGGAGCAAAAATAAAACGAACATCTTTCACTCGTACTTCTTCCCACCAATCCACGGCCTTCACTGTCTGAATTCCGGCCTTTTTTAAATGCTCATCATCACCAAGTGGTACTATAAACAAAGGATGAAATTTTGCATCAAGGCGTTTCAGAGTTTCAATATCCAGGTGATCATAATGATTGTGAGAAACAATCACGACATCAATGGGAGGAAGCTGATCAAAAGCAATGCCCGGTTCACGAACACGCTTGGGTCCGGCAAAAGTATAGGGACTCACCCTCTCTGAATAAACCGGATCAGTGAGAACATTCACTCCCGGAAACTGAAGAAGAAAAGTTGCATGATTAATAAACGTTGCACTCAACTTTTCATTCGGCGCCAGAAGTCTAATAGGATAATTTTTATTAGCCACGTGCTCAGGCCACTCTTTAGTATCTGCCGTCATTTTCCATTTCAGAACATCCCAGAATGACTTTAGTTCATTCGGGTAGTCTGGATTGAAATAATGTTTGCCATCAAAATGATCCGATTTGTTTGAAAGCGAAGTTAATGGGAAGAGGAGAAGAATAAAAAGGAGTTTTAGCATTTTTAACCATAAAAAAAGGGCCCTCATGGGCCCTTTGGATTAGTGTAACTCTTCTTTTGTCTCACCTATCTCGTGAACTGTCATCTCGTGACCATTCCAGGTCATAAGAAGCTCTCCGCCGTTAAGATTTCCTTCAAGGATTTTCTTAGACAAAGGTCGTGTAACCAGCTTCTGGAACACGCCATTAAGTGGACGGGCACCGTACTGGAAGTCAAATCCCTGCTCTTCAAGCGTTTCGTAAGCTTTTTTATCCAGCTTAAGAACCACTTTTTTCGACTTCAGACGATCATTCAGC
>JBEIQF010000229.1:0-5759 GCA_040376635.1 Halobacteriovoraceae bacterium | reverse complement strand
GAGAAGACAAAGAAGAGACCTTTGACTGATTTTGTAGCTTTCTTCACATGAGCAGCGATAAGGCCATTCACTGATTCTTCCCACTGATATCTTTGAGAAGTTGGAGAGAATTGAATCGTGATTTTTGTTCCACCAACTGAAGTTGTGACCGGACCACGATAAGTTTTGTTATGACCGAAATTTCCGCGGCGCCCGTTCCCCCAAAGTTGAGAGAATTCTTCTGTGAAAATTTTTGCGAAGTTATTTGATTGAACGACAACCATTGAGTTGGCGTTTCCGCGAGATCCCGGAGATAGCATATCACCGTGAACACAACTCATCGTGAAGTTCGCTGTACTCACTACAGTCGTCTTTCCATCTACGATGACAAACTTGTGGTGCATAAGTCCTGAGCCGGCAGACGTATCAAACGTATCGTCGATCACAGGTATTTTTGCATCTTGAAGCATATAGATAGCATCGCGAGCTTCAAGTTCAGACTTCTGAATCTTTCCGTCTTTATTAATATCGATGAAGGCCTTGAGCTCAGCAAGTTTTGATGCTTCGAACTCACCTTCAGTTGAATCTCTCTGAGTTTGAATGTTGAAGTTGTAAGCGTTATCAAGAATAACTCTTACGTCCACACCCTCTTTCTTCTTTTTCACCAGAGCTTCGGCCACGAGCGGAAGTCTGAATTCAAGTACTGCCACGTAGATAGATTTCTTAGCTTTAGCAATTTCCTGAAGAAGAACTCCTTCAAGGTTATCACCAGCGCGGGAAATTTTACGGTAAGGATCAGTATAAGAAGTGCGAGTGTTGTTGTTGAAATAGACATTTACGCTTGCCATCGAAGTGGCAGCGCAGAAAAAACTCATGAGTACGATTGACCAGGTCTTCATAAAGATCGCCAAGGTTTGAGGTTTCATCAGTGAAACTAATACTTGAGTTAAACTGTCCTAATATATGCACTGAATGTCATCACAAATAATCTGACAAACAGCTAAATATATCCTTTTTATACGGTCTAACTACTTGAAATACTGATTGCTATTTAGTTTTCTATTGGAAGTCCGAAGAGAGATCAAAGGCCCCGAAGTATGGGCCCGACAAGGAAAGGTTATATGGTTAAGAACTTATTTCTATTAGGTCTTCTGACATGGGTAACTCTCTCTTACGCGAAAGATCCTATCGCACGTGAGTCGATGGTTGATGCTGAAGCTTATAAGGTTGAGAAGCCGTCACATGAGCAAGAAGCAACACGAGCTGTGGCCGGATCAAAGATCAAAAAACAGAAGAAAGAAACTGCGGGTGATGGCGCTGAGAAGCGTGAGCCTACCGAGTCTGATTCTGAAGTACGCTACTGGCAATACTCGGAATAACGACCGGCTTGTCTTTTTCCCAAAGATTGAGCTTATCAAACTCTGATTTGAGCTGTCCGCATGCTGCGAGGATATCTGATCCTTTCGTCGTGCGGATAGTACAAGTGAATCCCCTCTTAATCATCTGATCTAAGAACCACATGATCTTCTGCTCAGAAGGGCGTTTGTATTTAGAACCTGGAAATTCATTGAAAGGAATAAGATTGATCTTCGACTCTTTTGAGTTGAGAAGATCAGCAAGTGCTACAACATCTTCCATCGTATCGTTCATACCATCAATAAGAAGATATTCGTAAGTAATACGACGGTGAGCTTTCAGTGGGATTTTTTTGATCGCACCAAAGAGTCGCTCTAAATCGTAAACTTTGTTGATCGGCATGAGCTCAGTACGAACATCGTTACGTGCTGAGTGAAGAGAAAGAGCAATATTTACTGGTGGGAAATCGACAGCGAGTTTCTCAATCGCAGGAACAAGTCCAGAAGTTGAAAGAGTGATACGTCTCTGGCCTAAACCAAGACCGCGCTCACTCATAAAAATGTTTGTCGCCTTCTTCATGTTTTCAAAATTGTGAAGAGGCTCACCTTGACCCATATAAACGATGTTCGTGAGTTTTTCCTCAACGTGAACATTGTCCATAAGCCATTTTTGAATCGTGATGTATTGAAGAACAACTTCACTTGCTTTCAAGTGACGTTTCAAACCTTGAGTAGCTGTATGACAAAACGTACACCCAACCGCACAACCTACTTGAGATGAAACACAAAGAGTGAGTCTTTCGCGAGCTGGAATGGCAACTGTTTCTACCGTCTGTCCATCATTCATCTTAACTAAGAACTTGCGAGTACCGTCTTTTGAGAGACCGTGCCACACAACTTTCAGCAGTGAGAAATCATAATTTTCTGTGAAAAATTCTTTTGCAGCTTTCGAAACGTTCGACCATTCCTGTGGATTATGAACCCATTTTTTATAAACCCAATCGAACATCTGAGTTGCACCAAATGGAGAGAAACCCTTCTCTGTAAGAAGAGCTTTCAACTCATCGAAAGTTAGATCGAAAAATGAAGGTTTCATAGGAGTCATTAGTAAGGGTTGCAGCATGGATTTGCAAGGGAAAGGTACATGAGTGGATAAGATTACAAACTTGATAAACTTCATTATTTTCAAGGGTTTGACTGGCACATTGGCGCGAGAGAAAATAAACGATGCTGGCCAAGGAGGGTCTATGAAGAAATTTATGTATCCGTTTGCTCTGTTAGTCCTGATGGTAGTCCAGATGGGATGTGAGAGTCATCACAAGGACGACTTGCAGGAACAGCAACAGGAAAGCGTGCAAACGCAATCTCCACAAGCTGAAATTGAACATGGTGGTAATTCAGGAAATCGTTAACTGAATAGTTTACCGAAGAGACCTTTTTTCTTAGCGGATTCGTTCACTACGACTTCGCCGTATTTTGAAAAGACAGTCTGAAATGATTTGAGATCTTTTGCTCCGTCGAGACCAATGTTGTAATCCTGCACAGACATCAAACGGACTTCTTTCTCAGAAGTTTCCTGGCACACTCGAAGGGCGAAAGATTTCAGGTCATCCAGATTCAGGAACGTGAGATTTTCATGATCAGCTTCCGGAACAGTCTTCGACATCTCTTTTAAAAGATTCTTTTCTAAAAATCCTTCAGCGGAAAAAAAATAAACCACACCATAACTGGCCGGCCTAAAATCACCATCCTGATTCTGAGAAGTCTGGAAATGGTAAATGAGATTAAGTGACATCAGTTCTCCTCATAATGACCAAAATCCAGAGCGATTTTGCCATTTGGTAAGAGTTCAACATCAACACCATCCGGAGTGGATTTAGCATTTGCCCTTAAAGGATCAATCATCTTCATGAAGGCAAAATGCTTGTGAGTTTTGATGCTCACCATTTTTTTGTAACTTGTAGGGTTGTAAATATTCACTCTACGAACATCCAGATACGAAAGTTCATGAGGAGAAGTTGCGCGAATTCTCCACATGCTGAAGACATCTTCATCAGCAAGCATTTCCGGCTGAACGAGATTCAGATAACGGAAAATGTGGGCCCAGAATTTTTCACGTGACGGATTTTCTCTCAGTCGATCACCCTGGAAAAGGATCAGTCTTCCCTCTCCGAGTTCGCAAATCTGAGTATTCGTCATGAAGTTCACGTTCTGAGACTTCAGGTTATTTTCCAGAAGGAAAATCTGCAATTTTTTATCTAGGCCTTCCACTAATCCGGATGTATCAAGAAGGATTCTTTGCCCCATCATGAAAAGTTTCAGAATTTGTCCGAAAGTCGTGCGATCAAGATCTTCACCATGGAAAAACTTAATCTTGTGATGATTCACATCGATCCATTCAGGAGTGAAAGGGAGCTCATCATGACTCTGATAAAGCCACTTGAAATGTCGATCAAGGAAGTTATTTAAACCAAGACTTCTGAAATGATGGTGTTTCTTTCCACCGAAAATATCAATCACACCAAAAGGCCTGAACTCGGCAGTAAGACCACCACCAAGAGCTTCGTAATGATAGCGTTGATCAATTTCTTTCGAGCCAAAATGCTCATTCAAAATCCAGCCGAGGCTTTCTTTTTTCTCAGATGGAGTCAGTAGTGAACTTGAAATCCAGTCTGAATGAATAAAGTGATGAAAAAGATCTTTGGTGTATTCAAGTTGCGACTTCCCACTCGGAAGAGAGCGAAGGATTGTTTCTTTCGGACTTCCACCAAGAGTCACAATTCTCTGAACTCCTGCCCAGAATGGAGCGAGTGCGGATTCTGCTGTTGTCTTAAAAAGATTACCAACTTCCTGCGTGAACTGTTCTTTCAGCTCTGATTCTTTTTTTGCTTCAGTGAGATCAGTTTGGTTCTGTTTTAGATAGCGCGAGAATCCCTGCTCAAAGGCCACCGAACAATCTTCGTGAAAAGAATATTTCTGAAGATCCTGATGATAGTAAAACTGAGCACCCCAAACAGGGGCCTTGATTTTATTTTGGGCCAAAAATGATCCAAAGTTTTTCAGGAATTGCCCGAAAGATTGGAACACCTTTGGCTCAAAGTAAGAGAACATTTTATTAAGATTTTGTTCTTGGTCGAGGACTGCGAGATGAACGCCTTCGCGGGAAACGCTCAAAGTCCTCGCAGCAGAAACCGGCACTCCCCCATTCGGAAGATAAGGCGCAGGTGTCAGCGGAAGGATCCAGCAGAATTTTCGACCATGCTGCGTCATGAGTTGGACAAGTCTTAGAAGATCACGCTCAGGCTGAATCTTACCGAAATCCCACTCAGATTGTGATTCCGCATGGAAGCCCCAGTAAACGGGAATGAAAATCACTTCGTGCTGCGGAAATTGAACAATACGGCTTTCCCATAAAGATGCGGAAGTCTTCCAGTAGAAGAACCATTGCTCACCAGGGCGAACAGGATCAGGTTGTTTAGCATTTTCTAAATAAGTCACATCTAGATTCTAGCTCGATACTGATTTTTCCGCTACACTTTGCTACCTGAAAGAAAGGAAATTTATATGTGGTTTTTCACCCCTGAAGAAAAAGAAATTCAAAAAGTTTGCCGCGATTTCGCGCGCAACGAACTCGCACCCTTCGCTGAAAAGCATGACAACGAAGAAACCTGGAATTTAAAAGCGTTCAAGCACATGGGCGACCTGGGTCTTCTTGGTATTACGGCCGATCCTGATTACGGTGGTGCCGGCATGGGGGCAACTGCTGCCACGATTGTCATGGAAGAATTCGGAAAGGCCTGTGCTGGATCGACACTTTCCTACCTCGCACACACAATTCTTTGCGTGAACAATTTAAACAACAACGGCTCTGCTGAACAAAAAGCAAAATATCTTCCTAAACTTATTTCCGGGGAACATGTCGGATGTATGGGAATGTCTGAACCTGAGTACGGATCAGATGCTGTTGGCATGCAGACAAAAGCAGTGAACCTCGGAGACCATTACGAAATCACTGGTAACAAAATGTGGATTACGAATGCTCAGTATGCTGACATCGTTTATCTCTACACAAGAACTGGTACGGGTAAGAAAGACTTAACGACTTTCATCGTTGAGAAAGGCACACCTGGTTTCACGGTTTCAAAAGAAATTCACAAAATGGGTATGAGATCTTCACCAACTGGTGAGCTTTCATTCCAGAAATGTAAAGTACCTGCTGCAAACCGCGTGGGTAACGAAGGTGATTCAACAATTCACATGATGAAGAACCTTGAGATCGAACGAATTACGATTGCAGGTATCTCACTTGGTATCGCGCAAGCTTGTCTTGATCAGTGTATTAAGTACGCTGGAGAAAGAAAGCAGTTCGGAAAAAATCTTGCTCATTATCAGCTTATTCAAAAAATGATTGCTGAGATGTTTGCT
>JBEIQF010000001.1:0-55529 GCA_040376635.1 Halobacteriovoraceae bacterium | reverse complement strand
ATGGTTCAAATGGTTCAAATGGTTCAAATGGTTCAAATGGTTCAAATGGTTCTAATGGATCAAATGGTTCTAACGGATCGAATGGTTCTAACGGATCAAATGGTTCTAACGGATCGAATGGTTCTAACGGTTCGAATGGAAGCAATGGTTCAAATGGACGAAATGGCCGTAGCGGCATGAATCTTTGGTAGGGAAATCAGAGTTAGGTTGTGATCATTGACTTAATCGCAAGCTAATAATGAGTTCTCCTAAAGGCGCAAAACCTAAATAGTTTTTTTAACAATTTTGATCTAAGTTGACACCCCTTAACAGGGGTGTCTTTTTTAGCCATCTCATCAACTGAAATACTAAGGCTTTACTATGAGCAAAACAAAAAAGTTTTTGATTTCGGGATTCATTGTTTTCAATTTTCTCACCATGATTCGCATTCACATGCCAATGCAAAATGAAATTGTGGCAAGTCTCTACAGGCCTATTGATTCTTATCTTTCATTTTTTAGTCTTTATCAAAGCTGGAAGATGTTTTCACCCAATCCCGCCAGGACAAATGTTCATTTAACTGCAGAAGTGGAGTTTGATGATGGTTCAACTGATGTTTATTATTTTCCAGATGCATCTAAAATGAACCTAGCCGATAAATATACCCATGGTGAAAGATATCGCGTGATCACAGAAGCTATTCGTAAAGATGTAAACAGTCATTTGTGGCCTGATACTTCGAAGTTTGCATTGAGAAAGTTAAAAGAAAATAACTTTCACAAAATCCCTATGAAAGTTCATCTTTATCGTCATTGGAACATTATTCCAGACATGGATAAAAAATTCATTCCTCATTTATCTAAAGCAAAGTCCCATTCAAAACATAAATTCTACACCCATGAGGTGCTGTAATGAACGCGCTTAATAAATTCTTCTTTGAAGAGAGACCAACAGAAGGGATCGCACTTTTCAGAATCATCTGGACCGGATTACTTTTCTGTTATTTCCTTATGGATCTCGGTAATGTCACTGACTTCTATGGTCCTCATGCCATTATTTCCCATACAACTGCTGAAAATGAATTCCCATTTTTGCATATAAGTTTGTTTAAACTTTTTAAACCAACTTATGAAGTTGCTTATGGAGTGATGATTGTTTACGGAATCTCACTCATCACTGCGATGTTGGGATTATTTACACGCGGTTCATTGATGATTGCATTCATTTGTATGGCGAGTCTTCACCAGCGCAACATATGGCTTCTAAGCTCGTCTGAAATGTTAATGAGGGCCATTACATTGCTTCTTATTTGCTCTCCATGTGGACATTCATTTTCAGTGGATTCTTTACTGGGAAGATACTTTGAAAGTTTTCGTCAAAAGAGAACGTGGCCTGTTTGGGCACTACGCCTCATTCAGATTCAGATCTCTGTCGTGTATCTTTGGACGACGTGGCACAAACTGAAAGGGGATACTTGGTTAGATGGTACAGCTGTTTACTATGCGACGAGAATCGAAGGATTAACAAATTTCCCTGTGCCATTTTTGTTAGATTCGCCGCTGTTCCTCAAGCTCGCTACTTGGGGAGCTTTGTTAGTTGAATTCTCTCTGGGGTCTCTCATCTGGGTTAAAAAGCTTCGTAAACCAGTCATTATCGTAGGTGTCCTCTTCCATCTGGGGATTGAATACACGATGAGTATTCCATTCTTTGAATTGTCGATGATTGTTCTTCTGATGAACTTCTTCACTCCTGAAGAATTGAAGGCATTCGTTGTGAAGATGAAAGAGGCATTCATTTCTGGAATCAATGACACGAATTTAGCGAATGAAATAAAAGAAAAACTAATCAGAACAGTAAGAGGTCAACATGAGACGGTTAACTAAGTACATTCTGAACACATTAATTGTGTCCTATCTGGCTGTGATCTATTTTGCAGGAGTACCTGAAACGAATACTCTCAATTTCAGATTGAAAGATAAAGCGATGAAAGTTGCTTTCGCAGTAGGTATCTGGCCGAGCTGGTCGATGTTCGCACCAAATCCGATCAAGTTCGATTCAAAAAGTTATGTGGCGATCACTTACCAAAACGGTGATGTGAAAGAATACGATGTAGAGAAAAATCCTGAGGGATTGTTGGCGCCATTCAGAAAGGCCCGCTGGATGAAATATTCACAGGACAACCTTCGTAATCCTAATCAAAGAGTTCTTCTTAAACCTGCAATTAGATATTTCACTCGTAAGTATCAGATTGAGGGGAATCCAATTGTGAATGTTCAAATTAAGAGAAAGTGGTCTGAGATCCACGCTTTCTCCGATCATTCAATTCCGTCTATCTACAAGACTCCAAGACAGGAAAAAAACGAAGTTCTGATCACTCAACAGGTTGAGAGGTAATTATGTTTTCACTTAACTCATTTATGACTGGCTGGGATAATTTCTTCTACAAGAAGACCGATGCTTCGGCCTTATGCATCTTTCGCATCATGTTCGGTGTCTTTCTCTTTATAAACGGAATCAGCTTAGTTGAAGATTTTCATGAGTGGTATGGGTTAGGGGATAAGTCCCTAATTCCGCTCGAAGAAGCTGTAAACTTTTACAGCAATTTCCGTTTTAATATTTATAACTGGCTTTCACCAACAGAATTCTCTGCCTGGTTCGTCCTGATCTCTTATATTGTGTCTTCAGTCTTTATCATGATCGGCTTCAAAACACGCATCTCGACGATCGTGTGCTTTATCCTGATGGTTTCTATGCAGAACCGGAACTACTCGATCCTTAACAGCGGTGACACTCTTATGAGATGTATGTTGTTTTTGATGATCTTTGCTCCGACCCATGTGAAGTATTCGGTCGATGCTTTCTTAAAAAAAGAAAGAGGAACTCCCTACGGCCCTGAAATATCGTTGGTCACCATAAGACTGATGCAGCTTCAGTTCTCTCTGGTTTACTTCGCAACAACGCTTTTTAAATTAAAAGGATATGACTGGGTAGATGGAACGGCCGTTTACTACACATCCCGGTTAGTAAACTTCCAGCGAATTGTTTTACCGATTGTATTTGATTTTCCATCCTTAGTTAAATTCGCAACCTGGTCGGCCCTCTTTATTGAATTTGCGATGGGAACCCTGGTCTGGGTAAAAGAGTTGAGGATCTGGGTTTTACTTGCCGGACTTCTTCTTCACCTGGGAATCGAAGTTTCAATGAGTATCGGATTCTTCGAATGGGTTATGATCGCAGCTTACATATTGTTCCTGGAACCGAGAGAGATAGATTGGTTCAAACAAAGATTTGTTAGACTTCTACCTTCAAGATCACCATCACCAGCTTAATAAAAAAGCCCCTCTTAAAGAGGGGCTTTTTTTTGTGCCTGAATGTCAGTTGTAATAATGAAAACTGTTTAAAATGCAATTTGGAAGGTAGTTCTGAGGATTTGCTGGATCTTCCGGGCAAATAAAAAGGGCTCCTTCCGGAGCCCTTTGCGGTTAGAAACCTTTTCTTCCAAACGTCTGATACAGTTTGTACTTATCATTTCGAGGTTCAGGACATTTGTCCTCACATGCTCGAAGGATCGCTCTTAACAATCCATCACTGATCGTTGAAGATTCAGTTTTGAGATAGTGTCTGGCCTGATAAACAACTTTATCACCAACTTCTTCGCCAAGCGTTTCTCTTACGTCCCAAAGAACTGAAAGAGTGAAGTCCGCTGTGGCATTTCGGTTAGATTCATCCCAGTGAGTATAAGTTCTCTTTTCTTGAGTGTCTTTTGGAGCAGCATTACTGCGACCTGGTACTTTGCCGTAAACTTTTCTCTTACCAGATTGAACAGCTGCGAAGTAATCCGCCATACCTTCGTTCATTGGAGTTGAGTGTGACATTGCAAGTTTATCAGCAAGAACTACGTGTGCGTATTCGTGATAAGCAATCTCTGGAAGCATTGCTGTATCAAGATAGTAGTATTTGTCGATGAATAGTCTGTCAGCATGTTTTGATCCGTAGATCATCACGCGCATAAGGGCCATCGTACCAACGTAACGGATAACATCTTCGTGAAGAGGTCTTGATACATAAGCAGGATAGAAGAACTGTTCCATGAGTCTCTGGTTAAACTGGTTAACAGTGTAACTAAGCAGTGGACGTTCAAGTGCCATCAGACCTTGAGTAAGTGGATTCGGTCCCATTGGTCCAAGTTCAGAAGTAAGAATCTTCTTCATTGGACGGAACCAGATCTCTTTGCCCCATTTGTCTTGCTTGTCAGCAGGTACCCATGATGGTGTTTCACCTTCTGGAACAGAAAGAGCGTTATTGTATTGTGGCGCTTTGTTCTGGTGAGCAAAGTGTCCAAGATCATCAAATTGGTTTGTGATCTCTACTCGAACGATCATTTTAGGAAGAGCCGCAGCCGTTTCAGACTCCATCTCTTTTACCCAAAACTCACGTGCTTTGCTGAGATGGTAGTAAGTGTTAGCAGCTTTCAAAAGAATTTCAGGATCTTTTTCATCAAAAGAAATGGCTTCTTTATCTTTGCCTTTCACTACCTTGAAATACTTTCCGTCAAAAGAGTTGTTGCTCTCAAGATCCGGCATTTCGGCTTGAGTGTAATAAACTCTGTTTGATCCTTCTTGTCTCATGAGGACTTTGAATGATGGACCTACGTCTGCAAGAGCAGAGAAGGACATCAAGGCAACAAGTGCCAGCAGCTTTTTGCTTTTCATTTTATATATCTCCCTTAATTAAATAATCACGTTCCAGTTTTCATCTGCATCAGGGGCCACATCACCGTTAACAAGTCTTGACTGTGTAAGTACGAGACCGATAGCGCCGATGATATTCCATGGAGGTGGAAGGTAGAACGTTGCCGTTCCTGCCAGAGAGAATGCAAAGTTTGCATAAGCTTTCCACTTTGGAGTTTTTGGATTCCAGAAATCTTCAAACTTCAGAACCTGGTCTAATTCATGAGACTTGATGAAACCAGCTTCGTATGCAGCTGCGATAAGGTGATCGTATTCAAGACCTGTTCCGCGGAATGCGTCTGATCTCATCACTTCGGCCATATCTTTTCTCAGCATTTTGATAGCTGCACGGTACTGCTCCATTGGAGAAAGAACATAAATTTCTCTTTCGCCATTCGGATCATCTGTATATTGCCAGTTAAGTGAAACGTTACGAGCGTCCATACGTTTAGCAGTCTTCTCGATGATCTGAGCAAGCATCATCACCTGAGTACTGTTATATGTGCGGTAGAGATTTCCACGCTGAGTAAGCTTGTCTCTTTTAGAAACGTACTCAACAGTGAAGTTGTGAGTAGCTTTTGCTTCAGGAGTCTTTGTTAGTTTATCTTTAGCGTTATTGATGATGTCAGCATATCTTCTGAAATAGATAGGCCAGTCATAAACGCCTCTTTCCTGAAGGGCCATGAGCTTGTTGTATTTCTCAAGATCAATAGTGCCGTTAACATATGCAATGTAATTCAGCTTAGACATCTGGCTATCACGGTCTTTAGCATTCTTGAATGTAAGTGTGTTAACGAGATCGAAGTAAGTGTTGAGCGTACATTTCTTCACATCGTCAGGCCATTGCTTGAACGGTGCGTACATTTTCTCAACATCGATATCAGCATTTTGTCTTGTATAAACGTTGAATGGACGAGCTGGACGTTCATCAATATTTTTGATGAAGTCTGATTCTACACCTGCAGAGTCACTAAGAAGTTTATAGAGTACGTCGTCGATCAGGTCCTGTTGACGAAGGTAGCTAAGAAGAACGCTAGTTTCTTCAGTACCAGAAATGACCTGATGTGCTTTAGCGTCAGCTTGAAGTTGTCTCACTAGACCAACTTCACATGTCGTGTCGATCTTCTCCATCACGTTAAATGTGTTTGCAAGTGCGGCAAGTGCACGAACTTTCAGATCAGATTTCAAGTGGTGCTTTGAAGACCATTGAACAGCCTGGGAAGTTTGCTCTTTTGTAAGCTCCCTGGAGAAGGCCTCTTTGTTGTTGGCCAGTAGTTTTACATCAAATGCTTCAGCACTCGTAGCGAGCATTATTGCCCAAGCAACGACTACAATAAATTTCTTCATTCTTTCACCTCGCAGAAAAAGTTTTCGACTTTATGCCAGAGTGATTTCGTAAAGAATATTAAGGGAACCTCAATCTATGACTACATTGTTGTTAATTTAGATTTAGTTAAGAAGGTTTTTAAGGGATTTTAAGTTTGTCTTCAGCTAATGAATCGTGCGCGCTCAGCCGGCGTAGGGAGTCGACAAGTTTCTTTTTTGCCAAATAGCTTATATCGATTTTTTGCTACCAAGTCATACGCGCTATTGAGAAACTTTTCAGGCATGACTTTTCCGATCGTCGCAAATTTCCAGATTCCACCCATGTCTTCCAGAATACGAATCACAGCTTTTGATTTTCTATATGTCTTTCCTTGCTTCAGAAAAACGACTGAATCAAGATTTGCAGTCATCTCTGGTGGGAGATTTCTCTGTGCAAATTCGCTTTGTAGGGGAGAGAATTTAAACTTCTCTTCTTTGTCGATAGACATCACAAAGTCGACGAATCCATTACAGAGCCCACAGTAACCATCAAAAAAAATCACATTGTCATAATTAGGGGTAGTTTGCGTATCCATACAGAGATTCTAGTGATGGCCGAGCGAATTAATAACCTTAATTTTGCATGATCTTTACCTAAATTCAGAAAGAACTATTAAGAAAATACCGATATGTTTCACATGAAAAAATGTGCTGCATGCAAGAGTCTTGGGAAGAATACTTACGCTAATCAGAAAGACTTCATTTACCAAAATGGATCTGAGGCGACTCCTATTAATTTGTGCTACGGACATTCAGTTGAGCTTTTTAAAACCGGCCAATCTATTTTTGTTATGAAGTACAAACCGGAGACTCTCGATTTTGATGCTCCAGTTAAAGATCCATCGACAAGACTATCTAATTACTTCGTCTTCAATTCATTCAGATAGGTTTTATGCTAAACGATTCTGGAATTGAAATTGATGATGAGTTTCTTCAGATCTTTCTGGATGAGTCACAGGAAGTTCTCGATGAAATGAAGCAGTTCTTGGAAAGTTTTCGTGAAGCTTCTGATAATCATTTTTTTGAACAGTATGGTCAAAAGGTCGACAGGATTATGGGAGCAGCTTTCACACTCTCATTAAATGATGTAGGGACGCTTGCACGATACGGTAAAGAACTCGGTTATAAATCAAGCCAGATTCAGGACACAAATAAACTTCTTGTGATTCATAGTCTGTTATCTCAACTTCACAAAGCACTCGATGGTATTATCAAAGGTTTTCGAAAAGGAAATCGTCCAGATCCTGCTGAGCTTTCCCCATTATTGGTACGCCTCGAAGCTGCTAACAAGCAACTGGGAGATTTACGTGCTTCCGTCAAAATTTAGTTATGTTAGATCTAACCTGGGAAGAGAAGCTTCATTTTCTTGTCGAGCAAGATCACCAGATGAGAGATATTCTTCTTCAGCGTGGTGTGCTCTCTGATACCTACCATCCCGAAATGGAAAAAGTTCATCTCAATAATGCTCGTAAACTTTCTGAGATGATCAAGAAGATGGGCTTTCCAGTTTTGAGTAATGCTGGTGAAAAAGGTGTGCGTCTTTCATGGCTCATTATTCAGCATGCGATCTCCTGGCCGACTTTTGTGAAAGAATGCCTTATCGAGATGAGGCTTGCGGCCGGACAAAACGACTATATTCTCGAACTAATAGCCTACACTGAAGACAGGGTCGCATACTTTGAAGGACGACCACAGCTTTATGGCACCAACGCTGATTGGATTGATGGAGAGCTTAAACGGACTCCCATTGAGGATATAATGAAGGTTGATATAAGACGAAAGGCCATGGGGCTCCCCCCAATCTCGCAGAATCCCATCCAGACTCATTTGGATAAACCGCCTAAGGAGCCGGAAAAGAAGGCGAGGGAATTCCAGGAATGGCTTATCCGAACCGGGTGGCGAAATCCTTAACGGCCCTTGTATTTTTTACTCCGAGGCCAATCAATCGTCTTTAAACTGATAGAATTTCAGGATCATGAAATTCCTTATCTCTTTATTTATGTTGATCCTCTCAATGGGTGTATCTGCTCAGGAACAGCAGGATATTGTCTTCAAATCCCGCTTTGATCTGGATTCTTCTGAAAATTTCATCACTCAACTTCGTATTTTTCTCGCTAACAATAATTTTGGTGATCCTTACTCTCAGACAATCAAAAAACCTATTGTCATCGATCTCGCGAAGGTCCTTGATGAAGTCCCGCGCGATACTCAGAATTGGATTCGGGAATTTCAATCAGTGGTGAAGATTCAGTTGTTTGAATCTGATTATAAACTGAGAGTAGAAAATTTCGCTTATAACATCAGTGATTTTAATGCCGAATTTAAGCCTGGAACTTCAACTCAGCAAAGAGTGGAATACGTAACGACAAGTTACGTGCGTGGAGTTCATCTCAAAGCGGACAAAATCAGCTTTGAAGTTCAATTAAAACAAACTCAGACTCGTGAACCAATTATTTTTTCAGTCGAATTGATCGAGCCAGAGTTTATAGTGAGTCCTGAACTCATGGCAGAAGTTTCTATGGGATGGTCTACTTCAATAGCCCCGAACAATATTTTCCTGAATCTTGAAAGTGTCGACATCAGAAAGATCATGGAAAGAGTCGTTAATAGTCCTGACATGATTGATCTGAAAGTTCGTGACATGATCATGCCTGATGTCTCTATTCGCATCGGTCACAAAGAAATCACTTTTGATAAGCAGAAAATCAAACGTTTCTTCATCAAGCGTGAAGAGCAAATGAAAAAAGGTGTTCTCGATCTTCTTAATGTAAAACTTAATGAACGATTTGCGAACGTCATCAAAGATGATCCGAAGAAACTAACACTGCCACGTAAGTTTGGGATGGAGGGTGAGATTCCAGGTGTGTTTGATGTTCAGCAAATGAGCGTGAACAATACCGGTATCGTACAATTCGATCTTGATGGGCATTATTGCAATGAAAGTACTTTTCTTCGTGAAGGTTTTTGTGAAGACAATAAAATCCCAACTAAACTCCGCAGAAAAATCGACCCAACTCAGTTCCAGCGTTCCATGCGTGAACTGAACCGTGGTCTTATTGAAAAGAAAACGAACGTAGCAATGAGCATGAGTGAACATTATCTGAACCAAATCGTGAACACGACGATTAAGGCTGGATTATGGGAGGAGTCTTTCAAAGGTAAAGACTTCGTTATGGGTCCTGAGAAATCATTCATCCTTGCTGAAGAAAAAGGTGAATTGCTGTCGATGTATATCGATATCATCTATAAACTCAAAGGTGCTCAGAGAGTCATGGTCGGTCGTTCGGAAATTCGTTTCCCGATCAGATTCATGATTGCGTTGAATATTGTTGAAGTGGATTCAGTTCCTCACTTTACAATAAAAGTTGTGAAAGTTGCGACTGAAGATAAACTTCTCCTTGAAGGTGCTGATCAATACGGACTGCCGACGACAGTCAATTCAGTTCCAAGATTCAGAAACAAAGTGCTTAAGGCTATTCATGAAGAGATTGATACGTTTAATGGTCAAACTCTCATCGATGTTGAAATGAAGGAACTCAAAGGTACTTACTTAAATGAGCTGGAATTCCGCTCTGATGGCAATGGCCGCGCAAATGCAACAATCGGTTTTAAAAAGTAGGATTATATGAAACTTCTAACAATCGTTTTATCCCTCATGACTTTAAATGCCTTTGCTGGTGTAAGGATTGAATGTGTATCACCTGAACACAAGATTTCGATCGTTGCGGACGCAGATTTGAAGGTCACTTTGAAAGGGGAGACGGTGATTGCGGACGGGATTGCTAATTCCGAGGAAGTTGATCTTGTTGCCAGATTTAAGACGGTAGGGGAGATGACCCTCTTTGCCAAAGTCGGAAAGGCGTCCCCGGACAATTATATTTTCATTCAATCGAAGAGATTTCCGGTTCAATGTCGTTAAATTAATTCACTAAATTGCCCCCCTACATTAAACTAAACGGGTTAAAGGAGATCCTATGGCCCGTATTACTGTCACGCCTGAAGAGCAGCTCAAAGAACTTAAACGTGGATGTTTTGAAATCATTCCAGAAGAAGAATTTCTCAAGAAACTTAAAAAGTCTTATGAGAAGCAGAAGCCTCTGGTTGTAAAACTTGGAGCCGATCCTTCGCGTCCAGATATTCACCTTGGACACACAGTCGTTCTTCAAAAAATGAAACTCCTTCAAGATTTTGGTCATGAAATTTATTTTTTGATCGGCGATTATACTGCTCAAATTGGTGATCCGACTGGAAAGAATAAAACTCGCCCGATCCTTACAGAAGAAGAAGTTAAAGAAAACGCTAAATCCTACAGCGATCAGATCGGCAAAGTTCTAGATATGAACAAAACTCATATTGTCTTTAACCGTGATTGGCTTGGCAAACTTTCAGGCTTAGATCTTATCAAATTGATGGGAAGAGCGACTGTTGGTGCGATCCTTCAGCGAGACGACTTTTCAAAACGCTATAATAATGGCGAAGCTATCTATATGCATGAAGCAGTTTATCCAATCCTTCAAGGTTATGACTCTGTTCATTTAAAGGCCGATATTGAACTTGGTGGAACAGATCAGACATTTAATCTAATGATGGGACGCCATCTTCAGCATTCATATGAACAAGAACCGCAGTGTATTTTGACAATGCCTCTTCTTGAAGGAACTGACGGCATTAATAAAATGTCAAAGTCTCTTGATAACTACATCGGACTTACAGACACTCCGACAAATATGTTCGGTAAACTCATGTCGATCTCAGATGAACTGATGAAGAAGTACTATCTTCTCTTAAGCAGAAGGCCTGCTTCTGAAGTCGAAGCGCTTATCAAAGGCTTAACAGACGGCTCTTTACATCCCATGGAAGCTAAGAAATCTCTCGCTGCAGAAATTACTGGTTACTATCATGGTGAAGCAGCAGGTAAAGAAGAACGCGATAAGTTTGAAGCTCGTTTCAAAAAGAAAGAAATCCCTGATGATATCCAGACGATCACTCGTCCTGCAGGACCTGTTGCTCTTCTCGATTTGTTCCTGGAATTACAACTCATCAAATCGAAATCTGATGGACGCCGACTTATTCAGCAGAATGCTGTGAAAGTAAATTCTGAAAGTCACACGACGGATACGTTGAATCTTGGCGCTGGCCAGGAATTGATTTTGAAAATCGGAAAACTAAGAATGATTAAACTGGTAGGGGAAGCTTAATAGCTTCCCGCTCCTTTTAACCCTTTAACGATCTCAACACTTGCGCTTGTTCCGAGGCGGGTAGCACCTGCCTCAATCATCTTACGAGCTGTCTCAGCATCACGAATTCCTCCGCTAGCTTTAACTCCCAACGTACCAACAATTGAACGCATGAGCTTAACATCTTCAACTGTCGCGCCCGATGTTGAGAATCCTGTCGACGTTTTTACGAAATCAACGTTGGCCTTAACTGCTAGCTCACAAGCTTTGCGTTTCTCTTCATCAGTAAGTAGAGCTGTTTCAAGAATCACTTTAAGTAAACCACCTTGCTGATGAGTCACTTGAGCTAGTGAAGACATATCATCCAGAACATACTGCCAGTCCTGAGACTTGATCGCTGACACGTTAATGACCATATCAATTTCTTTTGCACCTTCAGCACATGCCTTCATCGCTTCGAAACGTTTTGTCTCCATCGTTGAAGCACCAAGCGGGAATCCCACGACCGTACAAACTTTCACTGAACTTCCTGCAAGAAGAGCAGCAGCCTTTTTTACGTAATATGAATTCACACAAACTGAGAAGAAATCATATTCCTTAGCTTCAGCACAAAGTTTTTCAATTTGTTTTAAATCTGTATCGGCCTTAAGTGCAGTGTGATCTATGTATTTATTGAAGTTCATCTTTATACCTTTGGAATTTCTGTAAGCTTAACAATGTTTTTATCTGAATGATGGACGAGAAATTTCTGACACTCAGGACGATGATCGAAGCTTGCGAGGTTTCTGAATTTTGCCCAATCCAGGAAACAATAGATAGTCATCGTTATGAAAGTCCATTCTTTCAAACCTTGATTCTCAATGTATGGTTTCAAATAATCGAGTACTGATTCAATTCTTTCCTTCTGACGATTCACAAACATGTAAGGCTCATCTACGTTCATGTTTGATCTTTTCATCAACAACAAAGACACGGCTGAATTCATCGCACCTTCAATCGCAGTCAAAGTATTTTCATCCTTCCATTCCATGTTATGAAGCTTGTACCTCATATTGATGTAATTGAAGATCTGTCTTGAATCCCAGATAGGCTCTTCTCCATCGAGAAGTACCGGAACCTGATTCACAGGATTCACTTTATTTAATGTGATGGAATCATCTGTCTCAAAAATATTGAGCTCCTTAAATTCATAAGGAATGTTTTCCATCAACATACGAATGCGACGGACGAAAGGGGAGGTTTTTGAACCGATTAATGTATAGGCCATGCTTGTCTCCAGATAACGTCATTCTATGTTAGGTTTTTCACACTGTCTAAAAAGTAGACACTTTTCTCCTCGTAACTAATCAAAAAAAGGCTAGGAGTGTTGGCACGGATCTTGGATGTAGAGAGTCAAACAATTAGAAAATTCTCTTCAGGGGGGAACTTATGAAAACATCACTTTTTAACAGCATTTTATGTGCTTCATTATTAGTATTCGCAGTTGGTTGCGGTAAAGAATCTAAAGGCGGCGGAAGCAGCAACGGGATTAACTATAACAATCTCGGAGCGATCAGCCAGCAAGCTGCTCAATCTCTGAACAGCTGGTATAACGGTTCAGTAGAAGGCACATACCCCACAACGGCTGGCATGGTGAATGTTACGAAAACCGTAAGCATTTATAATACACAACCGACTTGTGAGAATAAAAAGTTCTTAGGCATTCCATATCAGTCATGTAGCTTTAGCGGAAGTCCAACTTCTGAAGTACCTACAACATCTACAGTGGCTATCGTTCCAGAAAATAAAGCCATCAAAGATAAAGGTAATGCAGAATTAGCTGAAGCTTTCAGCACTTCAGGCAGAACTTTATTGGATGCAAGAGCCATCGATCAGTATAGAACTCAGCTTACTTACCTTAACAACTCAACTGGCGAAGTGATTGTTTATGGTATTAACAGAGGGATCAATTCTAAATTGAACCCAGAGTTCAAGCGAGTAACAACTTCTTCACAAAGAACTGACACAGTATTGAGCGGATTTTAATTCATAGCTTCTAAAGGGCACCTCCGGGTGCCCTTTTCATTTACTGATTCACTCAACTTCTCCATTTTTTCACTCACATTTCTCCAAAAAATTCAGACATACGGTATTCTATATCCATCAATATTTCCCAAGGATGAGGAATTTTTATGGGCTACTACAAAGCTGATATTCGTGACGTTGAATTCAACCTTACTGAACTTTTAAAAGTACAAGATTGGAAAGACTTCGGTCTTGAAGAGAACGATGTTAAAGGCATCGTTGCTGAATATAACAAGTATGTTGAGAATGAAGTATTTCCTACGCGTGAACCTTCTGACCAGGTTGGTGTGAAGCATGTGAATGGAAAAGTCATTGTGCCAGAAGTTCTTCACGGCGTTCAAAAATCTTTTTATGACAATGGTTGGTTCGCTCTCGGTATGCCTGCTGAAATCGGCGGTACTCCGGTTCCTGAATCACTTTACGTTGCATGTATGTCACTTGCGACAGGCGCAAACTGTGCCTGGACAATGTATCCGGGCCTTTCTCGTGCAGCTCTAAACGTAATCAACTTGAAAGGTGATGAGTTCATGAAGACTCACATCATTCCTAAAATGATGGCGGGAACTTGGGGCGGAACAATGTGTTTGACTGAGCCTGGTGCGGGTTCAGACGTAGGTGCTCTTCGTTCAACTGCTCAGCCTCTTGGTAACGGAAAATACGCTATCAAAGGAACTAAGATTTTCATTTCTTCAGGTGAATCTGATCTTTATGAAAACAATATCCACCTTTGCCTTGCCCGTACTCCGGGTGGAGAAGCTGGTACAAAAGGTATTTCTCTTTTCGTAGTTCCTCGTTTCAAAATAAACGATGACGGTTCAATGGGTGCTTCGAACAACGTTGTATGTTCGAAGATCGAGCACAAGATGGGGATCCATGCTTCTGCAACATGTGAGCTTCAATTCGGTCAGGATGGTCAGTCAGAAGGCTGGTTGATCGGTGGCGAATTCCACGGAATGGAAACAATGTTCATCATGATGAACGAAGCACGTCTTTATTGCGGTATTCAAGGTGAGTCTCAGGCGAATCTCGCTTACATGATGGCCGAAAAATACACGAAAGAGCGTTCACAATTTAACAAAGAAATTATTCATCACCCGGACGTTGCAAGAAATCTTCTTCGCATGAGAGCGATGTCTCGCGGGATGAGAGCGCTTTGTTTGTATACTGCTAACTTGTTCAACAAAGCTCACCAGGATCACAAATACGAAGCCATCATTGGACTACTAACTCCAATCTGTAAGGCGTATTGTTCTGAGCAAGGCTTCAACGTTTCTTCTCTCGCACTTCAGGCACACGGTGGTTACGGCTATTGTACTGAGTACGGAGTAGAGCAGTTCGTGCGTGATACTCAGATCGCGATGATTTACGAGGGAACAAACGGAATTCAGGCGATCGATTTTGTGATGAGAAAGATCCTGAAAGATGGAGGTAAAACTCTCTCTGCACTTACTCAGGAAATCGTGACGGCCGTTCAAGGTCTTGATGAAGCTAAATTTAAACGTGAAAAAGAAATTTTCGGCAAAGTGCTTATGAGTGCTCAGGCTGTGATGCAGCAGATTTCTGGTTACGCTAAGAACAATCAATACAATCTGATCCTTCAGAACTGTACTGAATTTCTCAACTTCGCTTCTCAGATGGTCATTGCATGGCGACTTCTCGAGTCTGCGACACTAGCGGATTCAAAAATCGCTTCAGCAAACGCTGAAGACAAGAAGTATTACCAGACGAAAGTGACAGATTTCAAAGTGTATTGCTCGCATTATCTGATTCACAATTTATCTATGGCAAAAACGATTTCTGAGTTCACGGAAGATGTTACAGCCCTAGAGATTTGATCCATATCATGGTAGGATAGGTGTAATTTAAGTTTAAAAGGTTACACCGTGTTAAAAGATAAAGTCTTTGAGTTGGCCCAGAAGTTCTCTGGGACAACTCATGGCAGTTCCGACTATGACAAAGATACTATCTATGTCAGAGGAAGTAGCGATAGAGAATACGTTCCCTACAGCTTCCTTCAGAAAGAAATGCCAGATGTTGATTCCATCAACCTCCTCAAGTCAGAAGGTTTCGTTTTCAGCTCGTATGATTTCCTCGAAATCAACGAGTTCGATCAATGGTACCTTAATCAATTCAACAAACGACTTTCAAGTAAGGTCATGAAGAATATCGGTATTCTTCATCTTCCAGATCAGAAGGCCATCTTCGACACTGTCGAAGTTGTGCACCAGACTTTCCAGATTTTGAAAGATCACAAAGTTCTGATGAACGGTAAGAACCTTCCGATTCAGCTAGGTGAGTGGTATTCAAAGATTATTTTTGGGCTGCATCAGATTAAATCTTCTTCACAACGTGGTTTCGATTTCAAGACTGAGAATGGAAGTACTGTCGAAGTAAAAGTTCACTGGCATGACTCGACTTCGCCGAAGGGCGTAAAGATCAAGAAATCTTTAGCTGAATTATCAGATTATTGCATTATCATGTATGTAGCTAAGAATTTTACAATTAGGGACATCTTGTTTTTAGACTCTGAGTTTATTCTCAGGAAATTTGACACCAAAGGACACACGATCTTTCTTAAGGATCAAGACGTCGCTGGGTATTTTTTTAGTAAGTCAGACAAGCATTTCGACAAAGTTGTGAATAAGACTGCGCTACTTAAATTCGCAAGCCCTACTCTTGCGATGAAACTAGAAGATAGACTTAAGTAAGTCTCTACTGCTGGAGCATGTTGTGAAATCTGAAATTGCTTATATCGACGACAACAAGTTGAACCTCGAAGCTGTGCAAACAATCCTGAGCCAGGATTTTAATGTTCAGATCTTTAACAAACCTGAAAACTTTCTCGCAACTTACGATCAATCTTCATACACAACCATACTCGTTGATATTCACATGCCAACGATTGATGGATTTACTCTCTATGAAAAAATCATTGAGCATCCTCACTATAATGGATGTCCGATTCTTTTCATTTCTTCTGATGACTCAGACAATGCTCGTATCAAGTCATTTGTCCTCGGTGCTGTAGACTTCCTGAATCGCGATATCAATCCTGAAGAGATGATTGCGCGAATTAAATCAAAGATTCAGTTTTATCAAAAGCATAGAAGTATCATCGAGTTTACAAACCTTCGCGTAAACCTGACGCTCCTCAAAGCTTATCTGAACAATAAAGAATTACCGCTCACATTTATTGAGTTTAAAATTCTGTGCCTTGTCTTGAGAAATTACCCCGATGTGATTACAAAAGATCAACTCATTCAACAGGTCTGGAGAACAGACCACGTATTGGATGCAACAATCTACACACACGTTTCAAACCTAAACTCTAAACTTGGAGAATGGGATTATGAGATCAACGGTCTCAAAACGAAAGGTGTGCAGTTAATGAAAAAAGTAACGGCATGAAATGGAACTTAGTATATTTTGATGATCAGATTCAGAATATAGAAGCTTTCAAAGAAATTTTATCTGATAAGTTCATCGTGACTGGTTGTTCGGACGCTACTGCATTTTCGCGAATCCTAGAAGAAAATCATCCTCATGCTATTCTCCTCGATGTTCACATGCCCATCATGGATGGACATACCCTCTATAAGAAAATTTCTCAGCACCCACTTTATAACGGTTGTCCGGTAATTTTTATTTCCGGCGATGCGAGTGATGAAAACAAGATCAAATCATACGAGGGTGGGGGCATTGATTTTCTTTCTCGTGATCTGAAAATTGAAGAAATTGCGATTCGTCTCGAAAACAAAATTAAGTTCTTCCTTCAAATGTCGACAGTTCTTGAACTTGGGAATCTCCAGGTTGATGTAAAGTCGATGAAAGCTTCTATTGATTCAAAAAATCTGGATCTGACTCTTCTTGAGCTTAGAATGCTAAGCCATTTATTGCGTGCATTTCCACGTACTCTTTCGAGAATGGATTTAATTCAGAGAGTGTGGGGGAATGATTCAGTTAAGCCTGGAACGATTAATACTCACCTCACGAACCTTAAACCTAAAATTGATAACTGGGATCACCAGATCAAGGTCCGTGAAGATAATATTCTCATTCAGAAAAAAGATAAGATCTAGTAGAGTGCGTACTCAGCAAGTCTACATTCAATATCACCATTATAAAGAATGTGTTTCTTCGACGTTTTAAGTCCAACGACTTTAAGCATCTGAAGATTACCTGTGAATAAAGCAGCTCTGTGGCCTTTATAAGCTTTTTTCCAGTGATCCCCTAAGCCTTTATAGAGGGCCTTAAGTTTTTCTTCCTCACCAAATTCTAAGCGTTCTCCATAAGGAGGGTTGGCGATGAATAATGATTTGTCGGTCGGTGGATATGTTTCGAGAGCATCTTTACCAGAGAGTTCAATAATGCCTTCGAGTTTTGCTTTTTTAAGATTTTCCTTAGCTGCTTGAAGGGCCATAGGATTGATATCGCTACCAACGATTGAACCTTTTTTCGAGCGAAGGTAAGCGAGACCTTTTTCAGTTTCATCCATCACATCTTTGAGCATGATTTTGAAGTTTTCCTGAAGGTGCTCATCTTTTGTGAGCCATGGATAATTCAGGAACGTCCACATCTTGAATTGGTTATTCTTGAGATATCTTTCTACACGTAAGTAGCTTGGAGGAATTTTAGCGGCCATGAGCGCAGCTTCTATAACAAATGTCCCTGAACCGCACATAGCATCGATCAATCCTTCCTGAGAGGGATCCCATTTCACTGTAGTAAGAATAGCGGCAGCAAGATTTTCTTTTAATGGGGCCGGGGTATCAGCAATACGGTATCCACGCTGGTTCATCGGATCACCAACCAAGTCATACATAATGGTTGCTTGATAAGGCTTCTCATCACCACGTTCAATACGTGCAAGGAAAGCGATGTCAGGAATATCTTTTACAACACTCGGACGCTCGCCTTCGTGATGACGGAAATAATCTACGATAGCATCTTTAAGTTTTAAGTTCGCGAACTGTGAGTTTCTGAACTCTTCACGTTCACCTGGAAGATCACCGAAGATAGTTGTGAGACGGAATGTATGATTAACATCCATCAAGCTCTTCCATTTGATATTTGTCGCTTCAAGATAGTAGTCCTGTTCGTGAATACAATCGAATGAGAACAAATATTTGAAGACTCTGCTCGCCAGGCGAGAGTAGAGGATGGTTTTGAGAGCGATTTCGTGGAAGGCCTCAAACTGAACCCCACCTCTGACTGCCTTGGCCGACTTGGCCCCAAATCCCAGGATTTCCTGTGTCAAAAGCTCTTCTACGCCCATAGGACACGAGGCAAAGTACTCGAAACGGTATTTTTTCATATGAAGACCTTAGATAAACCTTTGATGCCTGGAACGAACACTTGAGACTCTATGCTTAAAATGTTAGTTTTGAGGGCAAATTAACGATATTTTTTGCTTATTTACCAGACCTCCACGGTTATGGAAAAGGATTAATAAATGAAAGCAACTTTTTCAGAGGGTACTTACGGGAACACAACTCGCCTAAAGTACAAAGTTAAAGACATCTCTCTTGCAGACTGGGGTCGCAAGGAAATCAAGCTAGCTGAAGCGGAAATGCCAGGTCTAATGGCACTTCGTGAAGAATTCGGAAAAACTAAGCCACTCAAAGGCGCTCGTATCGCTGGTTGTCTTCACATGACAATCCAAACAGCTGTTCTTATTGAAACTCTTGTTGAGCTTGGTGCTGACGTTACTTGGTCATCATGTAACATCTTCTCAACTCAGGATCACGCTGCTGCTGCAATCGCTGCTGCTGGTATCCCGGTTTATGCTTGGAAAGGCATGAACGAAGAAGAATTCATGTGGTGTATCGATCAGACTGTTTTCTTCGGTGAGAAGAAAGAGCCTCTAAACATGATTCTTGATGATGGCGGAGATCTTACTCAGCTTATCCTTGATAAATACCCTGAGCTTTATAAAGGCATCAAAGGTATCTCAGAAGAAACGACTACAGGTGTTCACCGTCTATACGAACTTGAGAAGCAAGGAAAACTTCCTGTTCCATGTATCAACGTAAACGACTCTGTAACTAAATCTAAATTCGATAACAAATACGGTTGTCGTGAATCATGTGTGGATGCTATCCGCCGCGCGACTGACGTCATGATGGCAGGTAAAGTTGCTGTTGTTGCTGGCTTCGGTGACGTTGGTAAAGGTTCTGCAGATTCACTTAAAGGTGCTGGTGCACGTGTAATCGTAACTGAAATCGATCCTATCTGTGCTCTTCAGGCAGCTATGGAAGGTTACGAAGTGAAGAAGATGGATGACGCTGTTAAAGAAGCGGACATCGTTGTTACAACTACTGGTTGTAAAGACATCATCACTGGTAAGCATTTCGAAATGATGAAAGACAAAGCGATCGTTTGTAACATCGGTCACTTTGACATCGAAATTGATATGGCATGGTTGAATAAAAACTATGGTCACACAAAAGACACAGTTAAACCTCAAGTAGATCTTTACACGCTTAAGAACAATAAGCAGGTAATCGTTCTAGCTGAGGGCCGTCTTGTGAACCTTGGCTGTGCTACTGGTCACCCAAGTTTCGTTATGTCTGCCTCATTTACAAACCAGGTTATTGCGCAGCTTGAACTTTGGGCAAATGCTTCAAAATATGAAAAGAAAGTGTATATGTTGCCTAAGCATTTAGATGAGAAAGTTGCTCGTCTACACCTTAAGAAAATCGGTGTTGAACTAGATGTACTTACGCCAGCTCAATCTGAGTATTTAAGTGTATCTGCTTCTGGACCTTACAAGCCTGAATACTACCGTTACTAAAAACTCTAAGGCCTGACTATTTAGTCAGGCCTTTTTCTCTTCTTCAACACTCCCGCCCTACATTCAATAATCATTCTTTGCGATCATCTCTCGAGCGGAGGAATTATTATGAAAAATCTAATGTTAATAATGCTGTTGATTCCTGTTTCATCCTGGGCGAAGACCTACGATTTCTCAGAACGTTTCGGTATCGGGGGCGGTGGTGGTTACACCTTTCCTATTCAGGGAAATGATTTTGATGATTTTGCAAAAGACGAAGTGATGTGGAACGGTCACTTGCGGTACCACTTCACTCCCGAAGATAGCTTACAGTTAAATTACTCTCATCTTGAATTTGAAAATACAGACATCAATGCGAAAGTCATGGATCTCATGTACCAATACAGAATCAATGAAGGTGATAAGCTTACACCCGTTCTTGGTATCGGTGCTGGTGTTGCCGACATGGGAAACATTGGGCCTTATCACGATGGCCTGAAATTCGCGAGTCGAGCGAGAGCAGGGATGGAATATGCATTCACTGATGATCTGGTTGGCTCAGTGTTCGCAGACTATCAGTTCATTGGGAAGATGCCTTTTAATGATGAAGATGAAGATACAGGGGATGAAGCTTTTCCTGGTCGTGAAATCTTCGCCATCATTCCTCAAGTAGGACTCACTTATTATTTTGGTCCGGACAAAGAGATCGAGGATGATAAGCCCAAAAAAGCAGTTCCTGTTGCAGCAGTAGCAGCAACTGAGATGGATGATGATAAAGATGGGATCGTAAATTCTAAGGACAAATGTCCTGGCACTGAACCAGGAAAACTCGTCAATGCTTACGGTTGTATGCCGGAAGAAAAAGCATCAATGACCATTGAAGTTCTGTTTCCTACAGGAAGCGCGACACTTGGTGATGAAGCAAGTCCTCACTTAGATGAGATCGCAGCATTCCTCAATGAACATCCGAACACTAAATTAGAAATCCAAGGTCACACTGATAACACAGGATCTAAAGCGAAAAACAAAAAACTTTCTGAGTCACGTGCGAATTCAGTGAGAACTTACCTTGTTGAGAAAGCAGGAATCCCTGCATCACGAGTGAGTGCGTACGGTTATGGTGATGAAAAACCAGTCGCAGACAACAATACACCTGAAGGTCGAACACAGAATCGACGAGTTATCGGTGTCATTTCACAATAAAACGATGGGGGCTTTTAAAAGCCCCCTTTTTCTTGCTACACTTTCATCATGAAAATCTTCATCGCCTCAGATCACGCTGCCTTCAATGAAAAAACACTCCTTCTTGAATACCTGAAGAAAAACTACGAAGTAGTGGATCTTGGGACGCATTCGACTGAATCAACAAACTATCCTGAATGGGCAACAAAGCTTGTTCAAAAAGTCATTGAAGAGAAGACTTTGGGAATTCTTTTATGTGGGTCAGGCCAGGGCGTATGTATGACGGCAAATCGCTTTAAAGGCATCAGAGCAGCTCTGTGCCGTGATGAAGATGATGCTCGCATGACACGTCAGCATAACGATGCCAACGTGCTTTGTATTGCCGGCCGTAAAACTCATCCTGAATATATGAAGAAAATTGCTGATGTCTTCCTGACTACTTCTTTTGAAGGCGGAAGACACCAGACACGTATTGATCAGTTCAATAACTTAGGCGAATAATCGTTACGAAGTAATTACTTCCCTTCAGTATCAAGCTTGTTCCAGCCTGATCTGCGGTATCTGTTTGAGATGATATCGAAGATCGGAGTATCCGGAGCATTTGAAACATCCGCTTTATTCACGGCCGCTTCAGCAAAGCTGATAACCTCAGTACCGCCTTTCGAGCTTTCTGCTTGAGGGCCAAAACCAGGAATAACAATTTCTTCTTCACCACCATCTGAGAAATCAGTTCCGCCGCTTCCTTGCTGATAGTTAACTTTGATAGCTTCTGCGACTTTCTGTTTTAGTTCAGGTGAAAGTTTGCTGATAGCAGCTGAAGAAGTAGATGGTTCTGATACTCCGCTCTTAAAGCCGGAATTAGCAGGAGCTGTTGCTGCAACTGCAGCATAGCCTGGTGGAAGATATTTTGATAATTCACCGGCAAGTTTTTGTTGGTCTGGTGTGAGATTGGCCTTCACTTTCGGATTAGGAATTTTAACTCTTGCTGCAAGTGCCGAAGCAGTAAGTGCTGCTGAATCAAATTTACCCTGATCAAATTCACCTGAATTCAGAAGCTCAAAATTCTTATTGGCCTCATTCATCATGTTCATACCTAGGTCAGACATCCCTCTGACAGCTGAAAGTGTTCCTTTGATACAAGTGTTGGTAGCTTTACATTTACATTCTTTATCGAAAGTCACTTTCTTATCAACTAAAGTTCCGCAACCCATGGCGATTTTTGGCGTTTCAAAATTTCCATTGTTGAGTACACACACTTCCTGATACTCGCCAGGATATTTATCTTTCGAAGTAGCCTCTGAACAAAAACATTTTGTTCCAGTCCAAGGGTTACAATCACCGGCCTTAGGAAGTGAATCAATCACAAGCTGAACTTTTTCAGCTGCGTTTTTATGCTTGTTAACTTTTTTCCAATACAGACCTGTTAGGGCCACTGCACCTGCCATCTTCAGACCAAGATTGAAATCCATCACTGCACCTGTTGCGAGCATATATCCGTAACAAGCTGATACACCCGCGTAGATTGCTCTCTGGAATGAGGCAGTCTTCGCACGAGCTTTATGAGTTTCTTTTAGATTAACAAGAGAAGCTAATTGAGCATCATTGATGCCAGATGCTGCGTTTTCAGCTTTCTTCTGCATCGTTGTTTGTAGAGCACCTCCTACAATCTCGGCACCCATTGCGATCATGATACAGTAGTCTTTTTTCTTCTCTGTTTCTTTCTTAGGAAGTTCTTTTTGAGTAGCACCTGGAGCTTTATTAGCTTCTGCGACTGAAGCCCTATTAGCTTCGGAAGCAGCCGTTTCCTTTCCAGTATTGAGTTCTGTTCCTCCCATCATACCAATGGTCGCATACATTGTTCCGATCACTTTCTCGAGAGGGAAGCCACTACCATCTTCCTGACAGTCATTAACCTTCGCGCACCCTTCCTGAATCTTACGATCTTTGATCCCTTGGTGAGTGAAGTTCTTAGCACCTTCCATTTGCTTATCAGTCATGTTGGTTGGTGTAGCGAACTGACCATCGATAGACGTGTCGTCACCAATCACGAATGATGGAAGCATGAGGCAGAGGAGAGTGAGTGAAATCAAATTTTTCATAAGCATACCTTGGATAAACATAATTTTATCACGCACTTCCGCGAGAAGAAGGGAGAGAAATTCTTTCCAGAGAGGAGTGGTCAGTGATTTCGGGGGTTTAGACTAGGAGCTGAAAGAGGGCCCTCCGTCGGGAACTGCAACAAATATTTATCGTTTGACGGGTATTTAGGGGATAAGTACCTTATAGGCATGTCAGACAAAAAGATCGCCATTCAGCACACTCACGATAACGACTTAACTCATTCGATGGTTCATTACCTTCTTGCTATTCATAAATTGAAAGAAGCAAAAGGCTATGCTCGTGTGACTGATATCGCTCATGAAATGGGCCTTACAAAAGGTTCAGTTTCTACAGCTCTGACTAACCTGAAAAAGCGCGAACTCGTTCTTGAAGATGAAAGCAAATTCCTTTCGCTTTCACCTACTGGTCACGAAGCGGTTCACGGAATTCTTTCTTCAAGAACTCTTCTTTTCTACTTCTTAAAAGACATCATCGGTGTTGATGAAGAAGTTGCTCATAAAGATTCATGTCTCATGGAACACTTAATGAGTTCTGAAACGCGTGAGAAATTCTTCAATTTCATGAAGACTCTTACGAACGAAGATCACAAGAAAAACAATTACTCGACTTCATTTGATTTCTCTCAATTTGAGCATCAACATGATTTCGAAGAAATTCAGAAGGGCGATACGTATCTTAAAACAGAATGAAAATTGTCGAACTTCTCCGTAGTGACGACCCTAAATATAAAGGTCGTCTCTGGATTTTCCTTGTTGCCTACTTCTTTGTACTCTTTAACTACCCCTTAGTCCGAGCAGCTTCTACCACCATATTCTTTGAGTCCTATGGCGCTAAATCCTCTCCGATTGCATGGCTTTACACCGTAGTCGTTCTCACGTTTACCATTCTTATCTTCAATAAGTTCCAGGCGAAACATACCGTTCAGAAAGTTTTTCTTTGGGCCTCAATTCTCTCTACTGTCTTGTTCGGAATCAGTTCTTTCGGAGCTTCAGCAGGAATAAAACCGCTCTCGTATATTTCCTTTATCTGGAAAGAAATCTGTATCGTTTTACAAGTTCACTTGATGCTTGCTTACGCTAACAACTATTTCAAAAAAGAAGATTTTAAGAAGATCGTAGGCCCAGTCGGAGCAGTGGGGAGCGTCGGTGGAATCCTTGGTGGTCTTTTGACGACCTATATCAGTAAGGGATGGGGGACAAATCACGTTTCCTGGATTGCGCTGATCTTTGTTCTTTTGCCTGCTGTCCTTTTCGTTTTCACTCCGGTTCTCGCTAAAGAGGCCCATAGTGAAAAAGAATCTCCGATGTCGACTCTCAATACTCCGGATATCAAGAAGTACGTTTTCCATATCGCCATGATCGTGATGCTTTCGCAGTTCGTGATCAACATCGCTGACTTTAAGTTCAACCTCCTATTTGAACAGGCCATTTCGCTATCAAGTGAACGCACGGCCTATCTTGGAACGGTTTATACCTGGACCAATTTCCTGAGCCTCATCTTTCAATTCGTGATGCTTCCATTTTTATTGCCTCGGATTTCAGAGCGCTCATTGCATATTTTCATTCCTGTTTCATATCTTGCGCTCTCCACTGGATTGATACTGGCCGGAGGCAACATTCTGATCCTGACGGCAGGTTTTTACACCTACCTCAAGGCTTCTGATTATTCTTTGTTTAGTGGAGGGAAGGAACTTCTCTACCAACCACTCCAACCAGAGCAAAAATACGGCGCTAAATATCTCACTGATATGCTCGTGTATAGAACTTCAAAGGCCTTGATTGCTGCAGTCTTGATTTATCTTCAATCCTCTTTCATCCTTAATATGATGATGATCGGTTTCCTTCTGGTATGGCTGATCTTAGTCGTCAGAATTTTCGGAATACACCGTAGATTATTTAATTGAGGAAATTATGCAGAATCCACTTCTTGAAAAACCCACGGCAAGCCATGGGGCCTATCCATTTGATACAATCAAAGCCGAACATTTTCTTCCAGCGCTGAAAGCAGCAATAGAAACTTCTCGAACCAAACTTGAAGCATTCAAAAAAGATTCACGCACTGACTTTCAACATGTCGTTGTAGAGAAAGGTGATATCACGGAACAAGTGGATTATATCGCTGGCATCTTCTTCAATCTTCATTCAGCAGAATGCACGGAAGATCTTGAAAAGATCTCTCCTGAAATTTCTGAAACACTAACTCGTTTTGGGAATGACATCTCTCTAGATCCTCAAATCTTCGCGAAAGTTAAAGCATGCTATGAATCTCGTATGCAGCAAAATCTCAATAACGAAGAAATGACGATCATTGAAAAAACTTATAAATCTTTCGTTCGTAACGGTGCTCTTCTCGCTGACAGCGAGAAAGATCGCATGCGTGAGATTGATGAGAAGCTTGCAAAGCTTACTCTGACGTTCTCGCAAAACGTATTAAAAGCTACGAATGAATATCTGATGGTGCTTGAAGATAAGTCTGATCTTGAAGGTCTTCCTGAAGGTGTAGTAGAAGCAGCTCAGGAACTCGCAGAGAAAAAAGGTCATCCTGGAAAATGGGCCATCAGTCTTGATGTTCCCTCGATGCTTCCTTTCATGACTTATTCTAAGAAGCGCGATCTTCGTAAAAAGCTTCTTACTGCTAGCTCATCAAAAACTTTCAACACTAAATACGATAACCAGGAAACGTTGAAAGAAATCCTGATGCTTAGAACAGAAAGAGCAAAAGTTCTGGGTTTCAATACTCATGCTGATTACGTTCTGGAAGAACGTATGGCGATGTCTCCGAAGAAGGTCATGGATTTCCTTGAAGAGCTCCTCGCGAAAGCTAAACCACATGCTCAGAAAGATATTGATCGCCTGAAGAATCTTGCCAAAGAACTCGATGGTATTACAGATCTTCAATCGTACGATACCGCTTACTATTCTGAAATTTTAAAGAAACGTGAGCTTGATATGGATGATGAAATGCTTCGTCCTTATTTCAAACTAGAGAACGTGGTAGACGGTATCTTTAAAGTGGCAAACCTTCTTTATAATCTGAACTTCAAGGAAGTGTTCAACGTTCCTAAATATCATGAAGATGTTCGTACATTCGAAGTTTACGATGATGAGACTAAATCATTCGTAGGACTTTTCTATACAGACTTCTTCCCACGCGCTACTAAGCGTGGTGGCGCATGGATGTCTGGAATCAAAGAGCAGGGGATGTATCACGGTAAAGTTGAGCGTCCTCACATTATGATCGTGTGTAACTTCACGAAACCAACGAAAACAAAACCATCACTTCTCACTCTTGATGAAGTGCTGACGCTCTATCATGAATTCGGACACGCTCTTCACGGGCTTTTGTCGAAAGTTAAGTATCGCGATCTTTCAGGCACAAACGTGTACTGGGATTTTGTAGAGCTTCCTTCACAAATCATGGAGAATTGGGTTCTTGAAAAAGAATGCCTTGATCTTTTTGCAGTTCACTTCGAAACAGGTGAGAAAATCCCACAAGATCTTGTGAAAAAAATCAAAGCGAGTGGAAAATTCCTGGAAGGTCTCGGAACAATGAGACAGCTTTCATTTGCGTTCCTTGATATGGCCTACCACACTCAGAATCCTGATACGATCAAAGACATCGGCGAGTTTGAGACTAAGACAATTGATAAAACAACACTTCTTCCAAAAATTCCTGGAACAAGTATTTCAACCTCTTTCTCTCATATCTTCGCTGGTGGATACTCAGCCGGGTATTACTCATACAAATGGGCCGAAGTTCTTGATGCTGATGCGTTTGAATTTTTCCAGACTTCTGGGATCTTCAATCGTGAAGTTGCCAAAAAATTCCGTGAATTTATTCTCGAGAAAGGCGGTACGGAACATCCTATGGAGCTCTATAAGAAGTTCAGAGGTCAGGAACCGGACGTTGGAGCTTTACTAAGAAGAGCAGGGCTACACTAGGAATTATCGGGTGCTTAGGCACCCGAATCTTTCAGGCCTAAGGAATTTTAAGTTTACTCACAGCTCAATCAGGGTTAGTTTCCGGAATTACTAAGAAAGAGGTCCCTCTAATGGTAGATAAGTTCGAGCTTTATCACACCGCCCAGAGCTGGTTTGCTAAAAATTCAGAAATCTATCGTTCAAGCCGACACCGCGCTTTAGAAATCCTTTGCGAAAAAATGGCCACGACTATGAACATCCAAAGAGTGGGTGTGTGGTTTTATACTATCGATAAAGAAGCGATCTACGAAGAGATGACCTACGTCGTAGGCGAGCCGACAACTCAAGGTTCAATTCTTAAAAAATCTGATTATCCAATTTATTTCCAGCACATCAATGAAGAACGAGTCGTCACAAGCCCTGACACTTTTATTGATCCTGCTACTTCGGAATTTGTAGACAGCTACATGAAGCCGCTCGATGTTCGTGCGCTTCTTGATGCTCCCATCTTCTCAGATGGTGAAATGATCGGGATTATCTGCCTTGAGCAGAAATCAATGACAAGAACATGGGATATTCTCGATAAGAATTTTGCAGCAAGTTTTTCTGATTTCATTGGACGTCTGATCGAAACAGAAAAACGTCACACATACGAAAAAGAACTCCGTCACCGAATCAATTATCTTGAGAACGATCTCAAGCGTAAGTTAGATGATTTGAATGAAGCAAAACTCAGTCTTGATCTTGCCCTTGAAGGTGCCCAGGTTGGTAAGTGGGACTGGGATCTTATTTCGAATAAACTGGTTCTGAATAAAACCTGGTACACAAAACTTGGTTATAACTATAACGAACTCCCGCAGAATCTTGAAACGTTTAAGTCAGTTCTTCACCCTGAAGATGCTCCAAGAGTATTTGAAGAGCTAGATCGTCACTTAAAAGGCGAAACAATTTTCTACGAATGCAGATATCGAATGCTCACTAAAACAGGTGAGATTCAATGGTGTCTGGATCGTGGGTGTATCATTCATCGATCTAACGACGGTGTTCCACAACGTCTCATTGGTGTAAACGTAAACGTTACTCCGGTTGTGAAGTGGGAACAATCCGTCATCATTTCTGAGCAACAGCTCAAATCCATGATTCAATCACTTCCTACTCCGGTAGCGATGTTTGATAAAGAATTACGATATCTGGCGTTCTCATCAAGATGGCTTGAAGAATGGCAGAACTTCGGGAAAGCAAAAGAAGGACAGGCAGTACGTGCTGACTTCAGGAAAGAATGGCTTCAGAGCATGGAGCGTGCCCTTAAAGGTGAAACGCTTGGACGTGATGAAGACCTGCTTGATTTCGGAAACGGAAATGAGTTCTGGCTTCGCTGGGCTATTCAGCCGTGGAAAACTGCCAATGGAGAAATTGGTGGCGTGATTGTCATGGCGGAGAACATTACCAGCCGTAAAGAAGCTGAGATGAAACTTACGCAAGCTTCCAAGTTGTCCGCACTTGGTGAGATGGCCGGAGGTATCGCGCACGAGATTAACAATCCACTTTCAATCATCAAGGGTTATATCGACCTTTTGAGACGTCACTCCTCAAGACATTCATTAAGCCCTGAACTTCTTCTTCAATACATTGAGAAGATGGATCAGACCGTTGCGAGAATTTCAAGAATTGTGAATGGTATGAGAAGATTCTCGCGTGAGTCTTCAATGGATGAGAAAGTTCGCTATTCATTGAACAAGATCGTTGAAGAGACTCTTGATATCTGTCAGGAGCGAATCAATAACAATGGTACAGCGGTTAACGTTGAATTCTTAAAAGACGATGCGATGATCTTCTGTCGTCCGGTTGAGATCTCTCAGGTTCTCTTGAATCTCATCAACAACTCATATCAGGCCACTTCAAGTTATCCTCATCCATGGATTAACATCAAGATGGAAGACATTGGTGATCAATACCGCATTCAGGTAACTGACTGTGGAGAAAGAATCTCCTCGGCCATCCGACAGAAACTTTTCCAGCCATTCTTCACGACAAAAGATATTGGGGTTGGTACTGGTCTTGGACTAAGTATTTCACGAGGGATCATTGAAGAACACAAAGGGAAGCTTTACTATCAAGATGAAGCTCAGAACACTACATTTGTGATTGAACTACCGAAGCTCGACATGGAAAGTACTCAAATTTCCCACTAAAATCCCATTTAGCAATATCTGACTTCTGCTCAACTGACTCATTCACGAAAGTGAAGAAGTTAAAGCCAGTCGCTTCTTCAACTTCATCAATTGTGACGACATAAGATTTTAAATCAGGACTTGGAACGTTTGTCGGCATGATAAACGCCATGCCCTCATATGAGCTTCCAGATTGACGTACAATCACTTTAAAGTAATCTTCTGGTACTGAGACCTTGTTCTTTTTTCCAATGGCAGGAAGGTCATTACGAAGTACGGGACCGGTAACAATCCAGATCTTCTTATACTTTGATCCCCACGCACGCATGAGATTCTCGAGAGTCGCCCATCTGCCTCTGTTGAAATTAGCAGGTTGAGGAGTCATGTTGCTGAATACGAAAGTATCTCTCATGGCATCTTTATGAAACTTCATATCCCCAGCTGGTACGAGATGCCCACGGTCAAATCCACTGCCTCTGTAATCGTCATCAACTGCAGAGCCAGTTGTGACGTCAGGATCAGGACGGAAACTATCAGTTCGCTTTACGCAATTTTGTAATTTTGTTTCATCAAGTTCGTATGAAATCCAATTAGCAACTTCATGTTCTTCGTTGTAGTTCAGGGTGAAGTATTTTTTTCGGATGATTTCTTCAGAAGAAAAAACTGAAGTTGAAATGAGAATGAGAGAGAAGAGTGTTTTAAGATTTGGCCTCATCCTCTAAGTTTAAAGGATAAGGCCGAAATCTCATAAGAGTGTATTACTCAGCTTTGATGTAACCTGTAGGGGCGTAGTCAGCAGACTTCAGATTTTTCACTTTCTGAATGTATTCTTTAAGGAGGTCTGCATCAACGTAACCGTATTTTCTGAATGTTACGACAGGATATTTATCTCCGCCGTTAGCGATGAATTCCGGAAGTGCCATGACATATTTTTGCTCTGGGGCAACGTCTTTGCCTTCGATTTTAAGCGTCTTGATTTTTTTCGAAGCTTTATCAACTACGATTTCAACGCCAGACATCTGAGGGAAACTTCCTGAGCCAGGAGTCTGATTGATGACAACGTATTCAAGGAATTTCTTAAGTTCTTCGCCTGTCATTTCAGAAGTTACAACTTCACCTGCGAAGGGAAGAACCATGAGAACAGTCTCAATCGTCACTTTGCCCGGATAAATTGAATCTCTGATACCGCCTGAGTTTACTACAGCAAGATTGGCCTTGAATTTTTCCTTGAATGCTTTCGCAACAAGATTACCAAGATTTGTTTCCTGAGTTCTTACGACATCACGTTTACCAATGAATTCCTGATCTGCAGAACCAACTTCGATGAGAAGTGATTTATCACCTTTATCTTTGAATGGTTTAAGAAGAGCTTCAATTTTTTCATCAGGTTTGATTTTTACAGCTGAATCTTTCATGTTAACGGGAATGAGTTTGTAACTCTTGAGAGTTACTTTTCCATCAAGGAATTCTAGATCCACGCGACCAACATACTTACCCCATTCATAGGCCTGGACGATGATCGTGTTGTTTTGGATATCAGGTTCAAAGAGTGGTTTCTGTGTGTGTCCGCCAACGATAAGGTCGATGCCGGGAACAGAGCGTGCAAGAGTTACGTCACCTGGAGCATCCGCACCGTGTTTTTCATCCGGATAGTGACCCATGTGAGTAAGAGCAATAAGAACATCTGTTTTCGGTCGTAGAGTTGGAACTAAAGTTTTTGCTTCTTCAACTGTTGGCTTGAAAGTTAAGCCTTTAGAATTTTCGGGACGAGATTTTTTCGGAGTATCTTCAGTTGTAAGGCCAAAGATCGTTACGTTCAGGTCGCTCAATTTTTTTGTGATGTGAGAAGGGAAGACTCTGTTCTTGCCTTTATAAATGTTAGCAGAGATGAATGGGAATTTTGCCCATTGTTTCTGCTGCTTCAAAATTGTCTTAAGTGGTTTATCAAATTCGTGGTTACCAACGGCCATCACATCATAACCAATTGCTGCCATACCTTTAAAGTCTGGTTCAGCATCAAGAAGATCTGATTGAGGAACACCTGTGTTCACATCCCCTGCATCAAGAAGGAGAGCGGTACCGCCATCTTTTTCAATTTCTGCTTTCAATTCTTTGATTAGTGTTGCACGTGGAGCCAGACCATATTCACCGTCTTTATTGGCCCAAAAACGACCGTGGTGATCATTTGTGTGAAGAATGGTGAATTTGTACGTTTTGCCTTTTGTGTAAGCATGAGAGCGGGGAGCAATTAGAGCAAGCATTGCAACAGCAAAAATAAACTTCATAGGTCCTCCAGATGTGCTGAATTTTTATCGTGGTGGCGGGAGCTTGGCCAGAAACTTAGACTTACAACTCTGTTAAGATTCGGTGGCCAAAAAGGTACCAGTTTGATATACCAAACGGACATGACGATTAATCAAGCGCCGATGCAGACAAGTCTGGTAGTGCGCTCATTTTCAATTCACGAAGTTAGGGAGTTTTCAGACATTGAATCTCGCCTGATGCATTTAGGTTTTTTGGATGGTGAAATCGTCAAAGTCACAAAGAAGGCCCCACTTTTTAAAGAGCCATTATTAGTAGAAGTAAGAGGTCGCTCGGTCGCTCTGTCATTTGCTGAAGCTGAACTTGTTCAGGTAGAGGTGACAAAATGATCGCTAAAGTTGCTCTCATTGGCATGCCCAATGTCGGTAAGACCGCTCTTTTCAATAAAATGACTGGTAGCTTTCAGCGTGTCGCTAACTTCCCAGGTGTGACTGTTGAGAAAAAAACGGGCTGGATCAGTGAGAATGGATCGAAGATTTTTGAAGTTACTGATCTTCCCGGAATCTACTCGCTTGATGCCACAACACTTGATGAGAAAGTAACAAAAGATTTCCTTCTTCAAAAAGAAACACAAAGTTCTGCGGATCTTTTTGTCCTGGTACTCGATGCCACCAATCTTGATAAATCACTTTATCTCGCTTACCAGCTCAAAGAGCTTGGTTACCCCTTAGTCATTGCTCTTAACTTGATGGATGAAGCGAAGAAAAGAAACTTCAGTCTTGATCTAAAAGTTTTTGCTGAAAAGCTGAATGCAATTGTTGTTCCGACTAGTGCTTCAACAGGTGATGGGGTAAAAGATCTGGTTGAAACACTCAAGAGTGTCATGAAGACTCATCAGAAAGTGGAATTAAAAATCCCTGAGAACGCGCAAAAGACTTTTCGTTCTCCAGCTTACGTGAACAACATTTTTAAGCAGATCGATTTACTTCTCAAAGAAGTTACCATCACAAGACTTAAACCTGATACGTTCTCAGAAAGAATTGATCATCTCGTTCTTCACCCGGTGTGGGGAATATTCATTTTGTTTGCAACGTTGATTTTCATTTTTCAGACTCTCTTTACCTGGGCTTCTCCACTTCAGGACGGCATTGAATCTCTTTTTTCATATGCTGGCGAGTTAGTGACCACTTACATCTCTCATCCACTTCTTCAGTCACTTTTAGTTGATGGAATTATCAGTGGAGTAGGCGGAGTGATCGTCTTCCTTCCACAAATCGTTCTCCTGTTTCTCTTTATTCAGTTCCTTGAAGATCTCGGCTATCTCGGTCGAGCAGCATTCCTCATGGATTCACTCATGAGAAAGATTGGTCTTCCTGGCAAATCTGTTATTCCACTTTTGTCTTCTCATGCCTGCGCGATTCCGGGCATCCTCTCGACAAGAGTCATTGATAATTATCGAGAGCGTCTGATTACGATGCTTGTGATTCCTCTCACAACATGTTCAGCGCGACTCCCGGTCTATGCGATTCTTATTGGTGCTTTGATTCCTAATATTCCTGTAGCGGGATTAAGTTGGCTTAAACTGCCGGGACTCGTATTGTTTGGTCTCTATATGCTGGGGTTCACTTCAGCTCTTGCAGTTTCTCTTATCTTTAAGAAGACGCTTCCTTATTCATCTCCATCAATGCTTCTTATGGAGCTTCCACCATATCGCGTGCCTAAAGCGAAGAACCTCATCATGACGATGAAAAACAAAGCGATGATCTTCCTGAAAAAAGCAGGCGGAATCATTCTTATTGTCAGTGTTGTGATTTGGGCACTTGTGACTTTCCCACAGAAAGATGGCGTTTCTCATATTGAACAATCTTACGCAGCTCAGATTGGCCATGTGTTTGAGCCAGTCTTCAGACCTCTTGGATTTGACTGGAGAATTACAACTGCTCTTATTCCAAGTATTGGAGCGAGAGAAGTGGTTGTGAGTGCTCTTTCACTTGTTCTTTCGATTGAAGGCGATAATCAGGAGCACATGTCAGCTGCTCTGGTTGAGCAGTTCGGTTTAGGAACTCTTGTTGCCCTTCTTATCTGGTTTGTCTTCGCGCCTCAGTGTATTTCAACTTTCGCTGTGATGAAGAGAGAAACGGATTCTTTGAAGTGGCCCGTGATCATGGTTCTTTACACCATGACCCTGGCCTATGGATTTGCTTTCCTTGCGAGACAACTCTTTATTATTTGGTCTTAACCTGTTCCCAGTTTTTTAACTGCCACGTGGTCATGACTTCCGCGACTTCCTTACCATTCAGATCACGAATAATTGTTTTTAACGGCTGAAGATATTTACCCTCTTTTTCCAGACCTTCTCTTACAGCTTCAACATCAATCTGATTCGGATAACAAATACCTTCTAGATCCACGCGACCTTGGTACGTGTATTTCACATTCAGCTCAGAAAGAATAAGTCGATACTTACTGATGCCGAAAGAAGAGAGGAGTGACATTCCTGCGCAGTACTCACCTACAGTCGCCATCGCACAGGCATGAATACCGCCAATGTGATTGTGATTTAGTTTCCGGTTGGGAAGAGAAATGATGACTGCTTCTTTATCAAGATTTTTAATCTTAAACCCATGAGGAGCATTGAATGGAATTCCCAGGCGGAGAAGCTTATCCAGTGCCATCAGATTGAGTGAAGTAGGATTAGCAAGAAGCTTATCGATCATTTTATAAACAGCTTTCATCTTAAACCATAACCTTTTTCATATTCTCATGAGCAGTGTGCATTTCTGATTTGTAGCGGGCAACGATGTCGTGAATGCTTTCAATTTTCTTCGTGAACTCAATTGAAGTGCCGGCACACCAGACAGTTTTATAAGAAGCACTGAAGGCAGCCTTCTCAAGCATCTTCATCCCTTTATAGTAAGTAACCATCTTGGCATATTTTTTCAGCTGCTTATTCTTATTCAAGAGACTCTCAACAATATTCTGATCAGTTCCGATTTTCTGAACATAAGGAGTGTTGATAACTGTACATCGACTACCTGACAATTTTGTCGTCACAACAATATCTTCACTGCCGTAATCAATACAGGCCTGTTTGTATTCCTGAGAAACGTCTGATTCAGTTGTTGCAATGAAAGGAGAACCGATTGAGAGGCCGTCAGCTCCCAAAGAGAGCATCGACATGATACCGGCACCTGTTCCCACTCCTCCAGCAGAGATCACTGGAATTTTACAAACTGATTTGAGTCCAGGAATCAAAACACTCGCAGGAATATTCCCTAAATGTCCGCCGGCGCCAGAGTTCACAGCGATCACACCGTCAGCTCCGAGGTCTTCAACTTTTTTAGCGTATGTTTCTTCGATCACGTCACAGAAAACGCGGACGCCATGTTTCTTTGATTCACGAATCACTTCTTCCGGTGAGCCCAGGGAAGTAATGAAGAAGTTTACTCCGAGATCGAGACATTTATGGAGTTGCTTCTTAGCGATCACGTTAGATTTGTTCACGATCAGGTTCACACCAAATGGCCTGTTCGTCTTGGATTTGATTTCTTTGATGCCGGCCTCTAGATCTTCAATGGTTCTGAAATTCAGGGCCGGAATGCAACCAGCAACTCCACTTTCAGCAGCGGCCACTATCATCTTCGTGTTCGTTACGAGGAACATTGGTGCCATAATGATCGGTAATTCGATTCCCAACATCTCTGTTAGTGCTGTTTTCATATAAATGCGCTCCGAGTCTTTGTAAGGAATAGTCACAGAACTTTTCCTCGCCAAACAAGTTTAATGTATGGGTTAATTGTAACAGTCATTTTCATAGCTAAGGATGGAAAAAATGAAAAAAATCTTAGGACTCGTCGCTTTGACATTATCAGCGGCCACGATGGCGGCACCTGCTCAAAAGCAGTGGTTAACAGTTGATAATCAAATTCTCGCGAAAATCCGCCCTAAACTTAATAAATCAGTTCAGACTCTACACACTGCTGAAGGCGCATCAGTTGTTCAGTTGTCAGCTCTAGAAGTTGAACAACTTTCACAACTAATTCACCACGACCTTCACCGCTGCGGTGGATTCATTCAGCATGAGTCACTTGAAGAAGCTAAAAACGCTTTGACTCAGCAGGGTGATATTCACTTCGCGAAAAACGCTGTTTTCTCTGACTACTCAATTGATCAGGCAAGCACAGTTCGTCCAATGGTTGATATGGTTGCAGAACCTTCAATCCGCTCAATGATTGATAAACTTACTGCTTTCAACACTCGTTATTACAAATCAGAAACTGGTGTTAAATCATCTGAGTTCATCCGTGATACTTGGGCATCTCTCGCTAAGAAGCGTAACGATGTTAAAGTTGAGCTTTATAAGCACAAAAACTGGCCTCAAGCTTCAATCATCATGACAATCACAGGCTCTGAAAGACCTGACGAAGTTGTTATCGTTGGTGGTCACGCAGATTCAATTGCGGGAATGTTCGGCGGCGGCGGTCGTGCTCCAGGTGCTGATGATAACGCTTCTGGTATCGCTACAATCACTGAGACAATCAGAATCCTTATGGCGTCTGATTTCAAACCTAAGCGCACTGTTCAGTTCATGGGCTACGCTGCAGAGGAAGTTGGTCTTCTTGGTTCAAAAGAAATCGCTGCTTCGTACAAGAGCAAATCAACAAAAGTTCTTGGCGTAATGCAACTCGATATGACTCTTAAGCACGGTACAGCTGATAAAGACATCGTGATGATGTCTGACTTCACAAACCAGGCGCAGAATGAGTTCCTTGGCCGCTTGATTGATGAATATGTAAAAGTACCTTGGGGTTACTCGAAGTGCGGCTACGGTTGTTCAGACCACGCATCTTGGACAGCGAATGGTTACCCAGCTTCTATTCCATTTGAGTCAACTATGGACGACATCAATCGCGCTATCCACACGGCGAAGGATACGGTAGAATCTGCTGGTGGCGATGCTAAGCACGCTACTAAATTTGCAAAACTAGCTACTGCATTTGTTGTTGAGCTAGCGAACTAAGAGGATTTAACCTAGTTGAGTAATGAAATACGGTCCCTTTACCAGGACATCCGCGCTAATCTAGATACTTCACGTAAAGCACTTATAACGACCAGCATTTTGGGAGATGATAAATCTCCCGAAATGCGGCCTTTAGAAGATTCTGAAATTGTCCTCGAAACTCTCGAAGCCATTGCCGTTGATACAAGAGAGATGCTTGATAAGCATCCATCTCTCGAATCGCTCTTTGAGAAATCATTCGGTCGAGTAAGAGAAGTTTTTGACCGTGAAGCGATTGTTGAAACATGTCTCATTGAAGATTTCATCTTTCCGGTGACGACAACTTATCCCATGATTGTGGATGGCCAGTTCAACAAGGAAGTCACTGCTTCTTATAAAGACATTTATAAAGCATGGGTTGATGAGAAGACCGCTAATCACGAAGAAACTCAAAATCTCGTTAAGTTAAATTTCGATATCAAGATCAATGATAAAGACCTGAAGTGCCAGTGTGTTCAGTGTCTCGGTGATTATCGTACGCAGGTAAGAGAAGCTGTTTATGCAACTCAATCCGGCCTGATCGATTCGACTGAAGATAAGCTTCATGAATGGGTGCTTACGAGAAAAATTGGTGACGTATCAAATGCTGTTTTTGATCTGAAGAAGAATCTTGATAAGAATTTTCATCAGATGAGAAATAAGCTTAAGCGTTCTTCAGTAAATAAGCTTGAGAACGATGTTAAGGCGCATTTCCGTACGAAATTCGGTCCTAAATCAGATTTAGGAAAAGTTTATAAAGAGAAACTAACTGTCTTCTTCAATACTTTGTTGGTTGAGCAAGGGCTTAAGCCTGAACTCGTGGCCCCAGAAGAATACGACAGATTCTACCTTCAGCTTGAAACAAATATCTGGAAAGGGGAAGCTTTCCTTCGTAAAGAGTTTGAACGCTTCACTGGTGCCATCCTTGCCCTTAAACGTAAGGACGTTTCTTCAACAATTCTCCGTGAATACCTCGGTCAATTCTGGCTCCACACTGATGCCAGAAGATTGAACCGTAAAATTATCTATCATATGGGTCCTACCAACTCAGGTAAGACATATCACGCGATCGAAGCTCTTTGTCAGGCGAAGAAGGGATGTTATCTCGCTCCACTTCGACTTCTTGCTTCGGAACTTTACGATACGATGAACTCTAAAGGTGTGAAGACAACTCTTCTCACTGGTGAAGAAGTTATCGAGATCGAAGGATCAACTCACTTCTCATCAACTATCGAGATGGCAAAGCTTCAAACTCGTTTTGATTGTTGTGTGATCGATGAAATTCAGATGCTGACTGATCCTCAGCGTGGATGGGCGTGGACACGTGCGCTTGTTAATATTCAAGCTGATGAAATTCACCTTTGTGGTGACCATTCAGTTCTTGAGCTTGTGAAGAAAGTTCTCGCTCTTTGCGGTGATACTCTTGAAGTGAAAGAGTACACACGTATGACAGAGTTGAATGTCCTCGATAACCAGATTCCTCTGTCTCAAATGCAGAAGAATGATGCTTTGATTGTTTTCTCAAGAAGAAATGCTCTTAAATATAAAGCTGACCTTGAAGAATTAGACTTTAAAGTCTCAATTGTTTACGGACGTCTTTCTCCGGAAGTTCGTCGTGAGCAGGCAAGAAAGTTTGATGAAGGTGAAACAGACATCATGGTGTCTACTGATGCCATTGCGATGGGGATGAACCTTCCGGTGAAGAGAATCGTCTTCTCTGCACTTTCAAAATTTGTTGATGATAAAGAGCACCCGCTTACTTTCTCTGAAATTAAGCAGATTGCCGGTCGAGCAGGACGTTTCAAACGTTTCCCTGTTGGTCAGGTGACGACTCTGAATAAAGTTGAAGATGGTCTGAGAACATTGAAAAATGCTCTTCAACATCATCTAGGCCAGAGTGATAAAGCAATGGTTGGTCCTGATCTTGATATTTTCAGTTCTGTGAATAACGCTCTTGATTCTCATGGTCTTCCAACTCTGATGCTTTCTGAATTCCTTCGTCTCTTCAATACGATGACTTTCCAAAAGCCATTCTATTGCGTGGATATGAAAGAAATGATCGAGCTTGCTGAAATGGTGGAAGCTGCTGATGAAGACAGAACTTTATCAAATGCAGAGATTTTCGGTTTCGCTTGTGCTCCGGTAAACCTTGGATTGATTGAGCACGTTCAATACTACCTCTGGATTCTTAACCACTATGTTAGTAACCAGAGTATTTACAATGAACCGATTGATGATCGTTCAGATAATATCGATTATCTTGAAACGTCGATCAAATGTGTTGAGCTCTTCCAATGGTTATCTCGTCATTTCAATCAGAAGAATTTTGATTTTGATGAGAAACAACTTCTCGAGAATAAGACAAAAGCAATTGAGCGTTTGAACGAGCTACTTTCTGATAAAATCGGAAAAACATGTTCAAGCTGCGGCTGTAAAATGCCGGCCAATGCTCGCTTCAATATCTGTGATGAATGTTTTGCTAAACGTCGCTTCCACAGAAGCCCTCGTTCGGCCGATGGTTCTCAGGATAGCAGAGGTGATCGAGGTGGACGTGATCGTGACCGCGATCGCGGAAACAGACGTGGCGGATCTGGCGGCGGTAAAAAAGACCACCGTAAGAGTGATCGTCGTGATGACCGTGGACCTAAACGCGAAGGTGGTCATCAACATGAGAAGTCTGTTGCTCATAAACCATCTGGGAATGAATCGGCGAGACCTTCAAGACCAGCTGGTGAAAGTCAGGGAATCAGACCTCCGAAGCCTTCAGGAATGAAGAGTGGTGGTGGTGGGGCCAAGAAAAATGCTGCACAAGCCTTCAGAAAACACAGATAAATCCGTTTCATACTTTGAATTTGCTAAAACAATTCTTATGGGTGAAAGCCTGGAAGAAAAATATTTTAGTGCACCTATAGAATGGACACCGTATCAGGAATTCACCCTTCCTGAATTACCAGGACGATCAGGCAAAATTGCCTTCTCAGGCAGAACAATCAAATTTCCGAAAGCGCCTAATCTTAATCAAAAACAGAATACAGCGATTGCTCTTCACAGTTTTGCCAATCATGAGCTTCTCGCCATCGAGATGATGGCCGCTGCCATTCTTGTGTATCCACACACGACGGATGAAGACATTCGATTCAAGAAAGGCATCGTGACTGCCCTAAAAGATGAACAAAAGCATCTGGGGATGTACATTTCAAGGCTCAATGAATTTGGATATGAATTCGGCGATTTCCCTTTGAATGATTTTTTCTGGAAACAAATGCCGAAACTCAAGACTGCTTCTCAATACGCGGCCGTGATGGCGCTTACGTTTGAAGCCGCTAATCTTGATTTCGCTCAATACTATGCAAAAGTGTTTCGCTCATTTGGAGACACTAAGACTGCCGATATTCTCGATGTCGTCCTGGAAGATGAAATCAGTCATGTTGCTTTCGGGTCACACTGGTTGAAGCGTTGGCGTGAAGACCAGGAACTCTGGACTTATTATATGTCGAGCCTGCCTTTCCCACTGACTCCAGCGCGTGCGAAAGGTGTGGGATTCGATCCGGCACTCCATGAAAAAGCAGTGAACGATAAAGAGTTCTCGCGCCAGCTTGATCTTTATGAAGATGATTTCCTCATCACAAAGCGGTGGTAAATGAGCTCGATTAAAGTGAATGCTGATTATGAATCGGTTCTGTTCTTTAACAAACCTATGCCGGTTGTTAACGAAGCTCTTGAATTCCTCGCTATGTATCTTGATTCAAGACCCCTCGTCACTTCAAAATCATATTCAAAAGAATTTCTTGATCATGTGGAATCATTCACAGGTAAAAGACCGCTCCTTCAAAAAGAAGGGAAGTCAGAAAACTGGTGGGGCCCGCTTACAAATCTTGATCTGGAAAAAAAACTGAACTCAAAAGAGATGAGTGCCAGTTTCAACAAAGATTCATTCATTGTGAATGCACTCAGCGATCTTCCTAAGCTTGATAAAACGTACCTTGCTAAAAATCCTTTCGGCATGTCGGGACAGAATTTTGCGATGGTGGAAGAGGGAAGACTAGACAACCTCGAAGTGATGTTGAAAAAAGGTCCGGTTGTCATAGAGCCATTCTTTGACCGCAAATTTGATTTTTCTCACTACGTGTTTCCGAATGGCGTGAGCATTTGTTATGAAAATATCGTTGATAAGAAGTTTCAGTATCGTGGAACTATTTTCAAAAATTACACTCAGCCGACAATTGAGAATCTGAGCTTCGCTTCCGATATGGACTGGACTCAGTTCAAGTCAGATTATCAGAAGATTCTCTCCCTCTATAAGTCTGATTTAAAAACAGGTTTTTCCATTGATTCATTTATCTATGAAGAAAATGGGTTAAAAGTCAGAAGTCTGAGTGAAGTTAACTATCGTCGTACGATGGGACAAACTGCGTTTGAACTTTCTCTGAAATTTGGCGGGATCAGAAAGTGGTCTGCATTCCTTCTGACGAAATCGAGGAATGATTTTCTGGGAACGAAAAAGAAACTTCTTGAGCTTGAATGGGAACCGGATACTTCAAGAGGCGTGATTCTTCTTTCACCAGGTGATGTTCGTTACGATATGTTTTTCCTTTCTGCTCTCGATGAAGCCGAAGGAAAAATACTTCTGAATGAACTGAAAAGTTTACTGCCTGACTGCGAGTTTGCGGTAGAGCTCTAGAATCGGTTTTCCGGCCTCTTCTGCTGTCGTTCCATATGAAATAATTCCATCCTCATGGCCCTTCATCACAAAAATTCCTGATGATTTATTACCAAGAAGAGTGCTCGCGGCTTCTGCCATTTCCTGCGTCCCATAAGGAATATTGTCGCTGATGGAGTCGTATGGTCCGTCTTTTAATAGTTGCCAGAGTTTCTGATGATGGACATGGAATACATATTGAATGGCAGGGTTCGCTTCATAAATTCCATAGTGAGTAAGCGACTCACTCGATGGTGGAATGAGGCCTTCTGCTGTCACAGACCCTTTCTTCAAATCGCAATCAATGACCTTGGTATAATGGTGTGCCTGAAGGTGGGCCAGGTGACCAGTCTGAGATCCGGTGATGATAAATGTCTTCTTTGAGAGACGTGAAGAGAGGTTTCCGTAGCCGATCTTATCGATCGGGTATTCACCAACTAAAGCAAGTTTAAAGAATAGCGCGCGCCACTTTTCGAGAGCGATAACCTGATTCATCTCCGGTGCAGGCGCACGTTTTAATGTCAGTTTGAACTTGATGACACCTTCGTCACGGTTACTATTCACGTTAAGTCCTTGATCTCCTATGGGATTTGATTGCAAATGCCACAGGCTGCCTTATAATGAGAATACTGGATAACAAGGGCTAAGTACAAGACCCATTTCACCAGGAGTAGTTATCCTCGATAAAATCGTTAATGACTTGAAGGCCAAAATCCCTTTTGGAAAAAAACCAAAGGCCGAGGACGACGAGTCAGAAGAAATTGAAGAAGAGAGTGCTGAGTCATCGCGAGCTGATAAAACAGATGCGACTGACATCTCTCAAGTTGAAGAAGAAGAGGACGACGAGCCTCAGAGTAAGTCTTTAGTCTATAAACTCAAAAAGAAAATTCAGGCGCTTCAGAAAAAGAACGTCAAACTTGCTTCCAAAGCATCTGATGATGAAGAAGAAGTCGTTGATGATGAAGCTGCAAAGAAAAAGAAAAAAAGTAAAATCATTCAGATCACGATCGGTGTTCTGGTTGTAGGATTTCTTCTTTCTGATTACATTATTCCGACTGAAGAGCCCGTTGCGACTCCGACTCTCAAGCCACGCAAGAGACCTAACAAAAAAGTTCAACCTGCAGATACAGCAGCAACAACTCCTGCAGATGGAACGACTACAGATACTCCGGTTGATGCAGCCTCCACAACGACAGAGACGACTCCTGACTCACCAGTCACTGTCACTTCTGAGACTCCAACAGATGTTCCAATTGATGCAGCTCCGGTCGATACCACTGTCACAGACACTCCAACTGATACAACGACAACTCCTGATACAACTGTCACTGAGCCAGTAACAACTGATACGCCAATCGAAACTTCCCCAACAGATACAACTGTTGTTGATACGCCGACTGATACTCCGGTTGATACGACTGTCACTGAGCCTACTACTGATACTTCAGTGAACGTAGATTCTGTGGATGGTGGTGAAACAGTCACTCCGGGTGATGAAAGCATTACGGATCAGATTCTTCAGGATCTAGAAAAACAAGCTAAGGACACTCAGCCTGTTGAACAGAAAAAAGAGTACGTTTCTCCTCCTGATTACGAATATCGTGGTCGTGGATTAGTCTATAACTGCCAGGGTAAACACTGGGCGTGTGTGGATGCTCCAAGCTACAAGACATGTGAAGACAACTCTTCATCAGTCAAATACCTCAAGAAGAAAACTGAATGTTATCCGTTTAACGTTTACGAAACACCGAGAGGGTGCGAGTCGATGCAAAACCGGATGGTCTCATCATCTGCTAAAACTGCATTTTGCGCTGAATAGTTTTGCTGATTAAGCTGCGTTTTTCAGGAATTTTTTATCCATAAGCGGAATGAAAAATTCATCTTCGCCTTTAAGCGCTTCTTTCTTCATACCCTGGATAAATAGCTTCACAAGATTCGGATCGAATTGCGTTCCGGAGAATTGGATCAATTCTTCGAAAGCAACTTCGTAGGGAAGTCCTTTACGATAAGGACGAGTTGACGTCATAGCATCAAATGTATCTGCGATAAGGATGATTCTTGCTGCCGTCGGGATTTCTTCTCCCTTGAGGCCCAGAGGATATCCCTTACCATCAAAACGCTCGTGGTGAAGACGAGCATTCATGGCGATTTTTTCAAACATCGGAAAGTCCTGAAGAATCACATATGATTGCTCAGGGTGCTGTTTCATGATCTGGAATTCTTCTTCAGAAAGACGTGATGGCTTATTAAGAACTGCATCCGGCGTACCAATTTTTCCAATGTCATGGAAAATAGCAGAGAGCTCAAGGTCATACATTTCTTCTGCCGTAAACTCAGCTTCAGTCCCCGTAACAAGAGAGAAGTATGCAACACGCATACTGTGACCAAATGTATAATTGTCTTTTACGTCGAGAGCTTTAAGAATTGTGCGCGCAGCTTGTTCACTGATCTTTCTATTTTCTGATTTGAGCAATTCCACTTGCGACGCCATTCCCAGCAGGGAAAGCGCAGTATTCAATGAGGGCAGCTCAAATACATTGTTTTTTTTCATAGTTCTTCCAACTAAAGAGCAGTGAATTAACATCCACCTGATAAATTCTCTTCGGTTGTTTTGCGGAAAAATAAACGGTAAAATGTTTAAAATCGAATCTCAGGGTCTAAGTGCATAAAAAGACAGTGCTTTTACCCGCTTAAGGACCCCAAAATGATCATCCTGGATGAGCGCAAATTCCTCACGAAAGAGCTTGAATCTAAAGGCTTTGAAGTTTTCGACTTCTATGAGAACCATCAGGTAATGGACTTGAAGTCGTTCAATGCTCTTGAACTCAAACGCCGAGGCGAGTTTCTTTTAGTCGATACACAGACTCTTTTAAATCATCCGGAAGGTCAGGAAACTTTCAAATCCGTCATGAACACTTTTCTGGGTGCAGTCTTTTTCCATGAACACAGTAATGAGAAAGCTCAAAGCTGGGTTCAGAACGAAGGCGCTTTCCTTACAAAGATCATCGGCGAGTATTCACTACCGATGCCCCAACTTAATTGGACGATCCTTTCAAACCAAATGCAGTTTTTTTGGAACCTTATCGAAGATCAGAGAAAACTTCAGAAGCATATGGCCCAATTCAGTGTCGAGCTTGATCAGGTGTTGCAGAATGCGGAAGTCGAAATGACGAAAGCTAAGAAGATTCACGAAGCTCTCGTTCCGAGAAGGAATGATGAGATCAAAGGAGTCCTCTTCACCAATAAATATGCGGCCGGAGATGGTGGTGGCGGAGAGTTCTACGATCTTCTCCAGACTCCTTCCAAGGTTTTCCAGATTCTGGTTTCAAGTCAGTCTTACCTGATCTCCAGTGCGATCCTGGGAATTCTGGGACAGCATCGTGAGAAAGACTTCAATGCGGATGCATTTTTAAAAGACGCACTTTCTGAAATCGAAACGATCAATGGAGCGAAGAAGAAAAAGTCCGCAGTGGATCTCATGATTCTCGAACTTGATCTTGGAACTTTAAACCTGAAAGTGCACAGCGACTCTAAAGCTGAGCTCTATAGTCAGATGAATGGAAAACTGAATCTTAAAAAAGATCAGCACTACCAACTCGCTAAGGGTGAGAAAGTGATTGTTTTCTCTACAGGTTTCCTCTTTAATTGGAGTGAAGGGCATTCAGAGAAAGACCTTTTCAACTTCCTGAAGAATCATCAGAAAGCTTCATCAAACGAGCTCATGTCTGAATTTTTCATCCAGTTGAAAGAGGGGCATAAAGAAACGTTCCTGCAAAAAGATGCGACTGTTGTCATGATGGAGGTTAATAGACATGGTATTCACAAAGTTTAGTCTCGTACTACTGTTAGCTATTTCCTCTGCATTCGCGCAGCAGACACGCTTCAGCCCTAAATCATGCCTAGATTCTTCTTATAATATGAAGATGGTTCAGAAAGGTCCTTTGTTTGGTCTCCTGAAGCAGGAATTCATCATCGACAAAAAGAACTGTATCGTTCACATCACTCACAAAAAATATCTTCCGAAAGAATGGTTTGTTGATGTTTGCCGTGAACCTGTTCACATCAAGGTAACTTCAGCTACTGGTGTTGATGTAGCGAAGAAAGAAAACAACTGTCTGAATGTTGATAAGACAAAAGACACTTCAGATTTCTGTTCTCAGTACTTCGACATGATGGACGTGATTCAAGATGATGGTCTTATCTTCGCTGAAGGTGATCGTGATAATCTTGCTTCAAATCACGGTAAGACTTATTGCACTTATCTTCTGATGAAAAAGTATCTTAATGAATCGGTTGTCTTCAGCCGTTACACAGAAGTTCCTGATATCTTCGAAGGGCCTAAGCCGCTTCCGGTAGATCAGATTGTTCCTAAGCCTGAAGTAGAGGTGAAGAAGGAAGATCAGGAAGCGAAGATTGTAACTCCGCTTCCCGCTGTAAAAGAAACAGTTAAGACGCTTTAAGCTTTGCTGAAAGCGACTTCAAGATCGCGAATCAGATCATCACAATCTTCAATACCAACAGAAAGACGGATTAGGTTATCAAAGATACCTAGTCCTTCTCTCACGTCTTTTGGAATCGAAGCGTGAGTCATGATCGCCGGGTGATCAACGAGAGATTCAACACCACCAAGTGATTCAGCAAGCGCGAATAGTTTTACGTTCTCAAGGAACTTTCTTGATTCAGTGATGCCGCCTTTAAGGAAGAATGTAATCATCCCTCCAGCACCTTTCATTTGTTTTTTTCCAAGTTCATATTGAGGGTGAGACTTAAGACCCGGGTAAATCACTCTCTCAACTTTAGGATGTTTTTCAAGATACTCAGCAATCTTCATAGCGTTTGCTTGGTGAGCTTTCATTCTCACTGCAAGAGTCTTGATACCACGAAGAACTAACCATGAATCAAATGGAGACTGAGAAGGGCCGATAGCGTTCTGGTAGAAGAATAGTTTTTCTTTAAGCTCATCAGAGTTGAACATCAAAGCACCACCAACAACGTCAGAGTGACCGTTGATGAATTTTGTCATTGAGTGAAGAACGATGTCAGCACCCTGATCAAGAGGGTTCTGGAAGAACGGACTCATGAATGTGTTATCTACAACAGTCAAAGCACCAGCTTTCTTAGCAAGAGCTGCTATCGCTGCCACATCTGAAATTTTCAGAAGAGGGTTTGTCGGAGTTTCAAGCCATACAAGAGCTGGTTTCGTGTCGTTGATTTCTTTCTCAAGTTTCTTGAGATCAGTTGTATCAACGAATTTGAACTGGTGAATGTCAGGGAATACTTTTGAGAAAAGACGGTATGTTCCGCCGTATACATCATCACCGCAAAGAATCTTAGATCCTTTAGGAAGCATGTGCATGATAAGTGTAGATGCAGAAAGGCCCGAAGCTGTAACAAAACAGTGTTTCGCATTCTCTAGTGAAGCCAGGCACTCCTGAAGACGTGTACGAGTAGGGTTGTGAGAACGAGTGTACTCATAACCTTTGTGCTCACCTGGAGAACTCTGCACGTAAGTAGAGGTCTGGAAAATAGGTGGCATGATCGCACCAGTAACAGGATCCGGTTCGCCGCCGACGTGGATAACTTTCGTTTCAAATTTCATTTCTTTAGTACTCATCTTTTTACTCCATTAACTCTTTCATTTCATATGATGCGGCAAGGACTGAGAGTCGAGCGATCACCGAATAAACAGCTTCTTTAATAGTATGGTCACAATCTTGTTTTACATCTGATAGGCAAAGTTTCTGATAGATCATCCCTTGAGCATTCAGGTTGGCCTGAGTGCCTTTCAAAGGGTTTGTTCTCATGAAGCCACCTGAGCTTCTTCCATTCACGAGATAAATCGTTACTTCGGCCGGAGCGTCGTCATATTTAACGATCGTCTCGACGCCTTCCTGAATGATCACTGACGTGAACTTGAGGTTGTTTTTTCCAACGTCCATTTTGTTACGGACTTTACGGTTCATGGATTTGATTTCTTCACCACTCGAAACAACAGAAATCCCCATACCGTAAGTTCCTTGTGAAGCTTTCACAAAAACTGAAGAACCAGGATTCAACGTTGCTAAAAGTTTATCTACTTCGTTTCCAAGCTCATCAAGACCTTCTTTCGTATTGAAGTCCACATTCTCTACCTGAGAGAAGTGCGCCTGAATAAGATCAGGATTGATGTTGAAGTGAGCCGCAAATTTATTGGCAACATCACGATAGTGTTTGAAGTGATGAATCTTCTGACGCTTATACCATCCGGCGTAGGCCGAAGGATGAACCGGAGTTTTGATGTCTTTCCAGTTGATATCAAGCGGAACAGACTGATCGTTATTCAAGACAATGATTTCAAATTCAAATTTGATCGAAGGATCAAAAGAGATGAACTGTCCGTCCTGAACCTGAGCTCTGTGAATCTGCAGTTTGTGTCCTGAAAAAGATTCGAGTTCAGCAACATTGCCCTGAACTTCGGCAAAAAGATTCGGATCAGGAGAGAACAGAGTGACTTCTGTTTCTGCCATCTCGATTGTCGTTTTTAATTTATAGAGGTGATCAAGGTAATACTTATTCTTTGTGTGAGATTCTGGAAGAATTCCCACACGTTTAAGACCTGGTTTTACTTTTTCAAAACGCTCTTTGAAATGATCAGCGCAGTTTAATAGATCTTTGTTACAGAGATTGTTAAATCCTGCGGGATACATATTGTGATCGACTGGAGCATACTTTGTTTTGCTTTCACGAACATCAACGCTTGATGTGAGAGGCTGGCAAACTTCTTTCTGAGTGTCGTCGATCCATTTGTTGACTGCATTCCAGTTATGGCAGATGAACTGCTCGATTTCCTGTTTCGTATTAACTTTGTAAGACATATGAGTTCCACTTTTCCGTTAAATGTTGGATATGATCCGTAGGAGAGAGACTGATAACTTCAGGGAACTCGAGGACTACGGGAAATAATTCTTTCAATTGTTTTTTTAAATCTCTTTCTTTTGATTCAAGAGTGTCTTTAATTTTTGTGAGCTTCTCACCAGTTGGATTCCAACCGACAAGCTCCTGCTCAAGGCATTTATTCAGAACGAGAAAGTGATCCTGGTGAATGAAGTGACTTGCGTGTGAACGAATCTCTATCGCTTCCTGAGCTTTGCCCTGCTCAACACTTGTTACTAAAAACCAGTTACACGCTTCTCGCGATTTGAGTCTGTCCTGAAGTGAGAGACCTTTCAGGAAAGCATCTTTCGATTGATAAATGACCTGCACGGCCTGAATAAAATCATCAATGAACTGAGCACCAGTCACGGCCTGAAGATAACTCAGAAGTTTTCTCACTCCGCCTGATACAATGCGATTGATAAAACCAAGACCGAAAACTTTTTTACCGGCCTTCGCAGTCTTCTGTCCGAGGTATGTAAAGATCTCAACAAAGTTCTGATCAAAGAAATTTCTGATTTTTGAAAGTGATTCAAGGAAGTCCAGGAAATGCGCGCCTGGTGGGGTATCGAGTACCACGACATCGTAATTGCCTGAATCAAACTGCATCTGGACCTCAACCATCGAAAGGATTTCATTCATCCCGCCATATGGTTTCGATAAGATCTGCACGATTCTGTTTTCCGCAAGGTCTGGAGTATTGTTTTTTGCTGCCATCCTGCGAATAGTTTTCTCAGGAGACATGAGGAGGGCATGAAGTTTTGTTCCGGATAGTTCAACTTCCGTTACTTCACCGACTGAATCACCACTTAGTTTCAATAAATCTTTCAGACGTTTGGCAGGATCGATCGTGACAAGAAGAACTCTCTTTCCAGTTCTCGCAAGACTTAAAGCGCGCGCCGTCGCCAGCGTAGTTTTACCTACACCGCCCGTACCGCAAAAAATCTCGAATGATTTGGTAGAAAGAGTCACAGTCATCCTTTGAGTGTGACGACTATTCTATATGAGTTTTGAGAGAGACCCAACTAAATCCGACTCAATGTCGAGCGAGTTCTTATTGAGAGAGTGTGGCAGAATGCATTGCATCTCAGATTGGTTTTCTTCAACGAGTTGTTTTTCGTTTAATGCCTTTTCCCGAAGCCCCTGAGGCAATTGATCGAGATCATTCTCCAAGAGCGGATAAAGGCAATTATTCACCGTAATATCGACATTCACAGGGGTGCGCTCACGCAGTCCTGCTTTTAACTCGACTGCTTCCTGCCATGACATGAGGCTAGGTAAACTTACGACGTGGATTTTTGTGTAATTCGGATCATTCAGACGGCCGAGCATTTTCATTGTGTCTTCAAAGATGACACCTGATTCAAAAATTTGCTGAAAATTTGTCGTACTTTCAACCATCGTGAGAGCGTGACCAGAGGCCGGAGCATCAAGAACGACGATGAGGCGCGGATTATCCACTCCCATCTGGAGCATTTTTCCGAGGAAAATAAGATAATTAAATCCTGGAGTCATGTTGATCAACGCTCTGAAAAAAGGCGTCTTCACAATCCAGGTTGAGATCATTTTAGAACTTAATCTTCGTTCGATATAACCACGCGCAGACTCTTCGAGATCGAGAGAAATCTCTTTGATCCCATTGACTGTTTTTTCAGTATTTCCGATGTGATTGTCGCCAAGAGATGAGTTCTGGAAAGTGAGATAGACTGCTTCGTGATCGTGTTCAACTAAGTATCGAACAAATGCTTTTGCGAGAGTGGTTTTTCCCACGCCGCCTTTACCTGTAAAGATGTAGAGACGACGTGGTGATTGGTTCATCAGAAGAGGTACATTCCCGTGATGAGAAGTTTGAAGTAGTAACCTTTAAGGTCCGACTGATTTTCTTGCTGTAATTTGAACGGCCAGTGCATTTGTCCCATAACACCAACAACATAATGTTCATTCAGACGAAGATCAACACCGCCACCAAAATTTAAACCAAAAGTAACTTTCTGATCAGTCCACTTCGTGCCGCCACCGCTCTTACTGCGTCTCGCCTGAGGAGCATAAAATCCAAGACCACCCAGGAAGAATGGCGAAAGATTATCATACTCAACAAAGCGGCCTTTAATTGAACTGGTGAGTCCAAGAAGTCTCATCTTTTCACTCTCATCTTTATGCTCAGACATGTGAGCATTTACGAGAAGATCAAACGAGTAGCTGGCCGCATACGAATACAATACATCAACAGTGATCTTGTCATTGCCGTGCTTTGAATAATTTCCGAGAAGGAATGTTTGACCAAGACCGAAACCCAGACCGTGCTGCTGGAGTCTTCTTGGTGCGCCACCGTTGATGGGAAGGGGATTCGCATCACGCTCTTCAACATCTTCCACAGAAACTTTCTTCTCTTCTTTCGTCGAGAGTTCACTTGCTGTGTTTGGTGTTTTGATTTTGGGACTGAACGCTTTAGGCGTTGTCGTTCCCTGGGCTAGAGAAATAGAAGGGCTTAAAAAACACATGGCCGCAAAAGCGGCCATGAGCATTACAGAATTTTTTTTACTCATGAACTAAGATTAGTTCAAAGTAGCAGAGTTTTCCATAGAAGAGTTAAGACCAGTTACGAAAGCTGGCATATCTGTTGAAACAACAGCTGCTGGCATATCGAAAGTAAGGTTTAGCTTACCTTCTAGAGCACCGATGTAACCAGTAAGAGTGCCTTCTTCAGAACGGATTACGCGCTTAAGAAGTTCAGTGTTACCTGGCTTAAGAGACTTACGCTCTTGATCGAAAAGAAGCTGGATCTGAGTCATATAAGTGATGTCGTTCTTAGACTTGTTGTCGATAACCTGGATTTCGTGACCTTCGCGGATGATCTGAGCGATCTCTTCGAGAGTTACATAGCAGCTTTGGAAAGTGTCGTAGAGCTTGCGGTTCTGGTAACGCTTGATGATACGTACGTCTTTCATTTTGTTCCCCTAATTTGTGGTTATACCCTTTTAAAATCATTTCAAAGGTACATTCGTTAATAGTTTTAATTTGTTTAAAAAGAGGCAGCGCACTCAAAGAATCTTGTTTTTGCGCGCTATCGCTTTCGAATCGAGGGCGGTTTTACGATGCCACACTAATCATGTCAACCCAGATGGTCATAAATAATCCTAAAGATGAAAAAAAAATCACTAAAAGGGGTAAATTTTTCCTTACCAAGTAAAGGTTACATTATGAAAAACAGGCAGTTATGGCCCAAAAATGGGCCCCTGTTTGTCTTGCGTTAAAAAAAGTCATTTCTAAGAATCCACTTTTATCGACCGATAAAAGAAGGGAGAGGGGTCGATTGAGTGACCGCTCTGAAAGCCCAGGATGTATATGAAATTTGCTTCCACTTTTATTCCAGTACTACTCTCATCTCTCATGCTCGTTGGGTGTGCTACTCAACAAAATAGTCGAAAACCTACACTCGCAGATTTCACTCCTGAACAATTAGAAGAATTGAATCGTGATGCTCTTGTGATTGCTTCGAAGAGACTCGAAGAAATGGTGATTCAGGCGAAGGCGAATCAATCAACAGTAAATTATTTAGCCACTGATCTTTTCCTCAAAGGAAATATGTCACTTCTCGAAGGTGACTACGAAACTGCTTCTGTTCTTTTCAAGCATCTTGTGACTCTTGTTCCCGATGATGAGTTTCTTCAAAAGAAATTCGCGATTGCTTTGATCAGAACTGGTGATCTTGAAAGTTCGATGGTTGTTTTAGAAAAACTCTATAGCAAATCTAAAGACGAAAAGGTGGGTTTGATCCTGGCCGGCGTCTATACAGGTGTGGATAAAGAAGAGAACGCGCGTAAAATTTACAAGCAGATCCTCGCAAAGAATCCTACGAATGAAGACGCCTGTATTTTCCTCGGTAAGTCGATGGCCATGTCAAAAGAAACTAACCAGGCAATCGCTCAGCTGAAATCTTGCTCTGCCAAAGATAAAAAGAATGGCATGTATGACTACTATATCGGAAAAATCCAACTTGATATGGGCCAGGTGCCAAAGGCCATGGAGTCATTCAAGTCAGCTTATAACCGTCAGCCAAGTCTTGGTCAGGCAGTAAGTGCACTTGGAATTCTTCTGGAAGAAAGAGAACAGCACGAAGCAGCGATCAAAATTTACCAGAAGTTTCTTTCTGGTCAGCCAAACGATGCAACGATCCTTACGAGAATTGTGCAGACTCTTTTCCTTAAAGAGCGTTTTGCAGAAGTTATTCCGTATGCAGAACGTCTTTCAGACATTGAGCCTGATAACCTTAATCTCAAAGTGAAACTTGGGATCCTTTATACAGATGCCAAGCAATACCCTGAAGCGATCTCAGTTTTTAAAGACCTTCTTGCTGCTGCACCGTCATCAGACAAAATTCTTTATTACCTTGGTGCAATTCACCAGGAAATGAATGAGTATCAGGCTTCGATTGAATATTTTAACCAGATCCCTGCGACTAGCGGACTCTATACAGATAGCTCAGTGCAGATGGCGAACATGCTCTCTACACTTGCTCAAGTTGAAGTTCTGTCTAAGGAAGAGGGTCCGTGGAAAGGAAAATTCCTTAAGCATGTGAACGATAAAATCTCTGAGTTTAAAGACATGAGAGTAGAGTTCAGTGTTATCAAGTCCGGTTTTTATGAAGGTGTTTCTCAATATAAAGACGCGATGGAAACAATGATGGTTGTTCAGGACGAGAAGAGCTTCTCGACTCAGCACAAGTATTACCTCGCCAATCTCTATGAGAAAGAAAAGAAATTCGCTGAATCAACTGCACTTATTATGACAATCCTTGAGAAAGAGCCAAAAAACGCTCATGCGTGGAACTTCCTTGGTTACTCACTTTTGGTTCGTGGTGAAGAAATGGATAAGGCCTTCGAATATATCCAGACTGCTCTTAAGATTAATCCTGAAGATGGATACATCCGTGATTCTCTCGGCTGGTATTACTTCAAGAAAGGTGACATGGCGAAGGCCCTGTCTGAACTTCAGCTAGCTCTTAAAAAAGTTCCTGACGATATCGAGATCCTTAAGCATCTTGCGATCGTGCATAAGGAAATGAAAGATTTCTCCCGTGCAAAAGGATTTTTAGAGTCGGCCTTGAAGCACGTGCGCTATCAGTCTGATCGCCAGGAGATTTTATCTCAGATCGATGAACTCGATAACGACCGTGTTCCTGCATCGGGGAATTAGCACTTGTCCCTTGCGTTTCAATAAAAACAATCTCATCATGGGGTCATGCTTAAAATCATGGCCCTTTTATTTTTTGTCTCTTCCTGTTCATTGTTCAAAACAGGCCCTTCCTTAAAATCAACAGATACTGAAAAACTTCTCGAGTCAGTCAAAATGACGGGAGAAGGCAGAGGTAGGCTCACTCTCGGTCAAAGCCAATATGTTTTCAGTGTAGACAGTGTGCTTAAAGAAGAAGACTCGTTCGACTGGATTCTTGCTGTGGCCATTCCTCTTCATGGTGAAGAAGTGATGATTCTCCCAGATCTTCGTAAGAGTCAAATTGCGGATGAAGAAACAGAGTCATTCGAAGAGAGAATCGAGAAAGAATTTCAACGTCTGAAACTTAACGAAAAACTCACATCACAACAATTTTTGAAAGAATTGCGCTCACTCATCCGTTTCGGCCTTGCCAAAAAATTGGGCCTTGTCCGCGATTGCAAGGCGCAGCAAATGGAATTTATTTGTCATCTTGATGGCGAAAAGTTCGAGATTGAGGTCACAGAAAAAGAACTCAACATCAATAAATCACTCGGTCCGCAAAATCGGATACAGCTTGTAGCAAAAAATCTTACTGATTCTTTCTTCGAGCAAACCGACATTCGCTTATACTCAAATGAAAAAGAAATGTTCAAAAAGACCTCGAGTTTCTCACTCGAACTTTTCTGGAAAAACTAATCCCAGACTAATTTGGTAGCAAATTGCACCTCTTGTCAGGAACGCATTGTTTTTATAGTGATTAATGTCGGACTAATAGCTTACAATATTTCTATTTAATTTTCAGGAGCAGTACATGAAGAGTTTGGTTTTGCTAGTGAGTGCAGCTTTGCTCATCTTCGGATGTAGTAAGCAGAATAACTTCGACGAGAGAGAAATCAATCTCATCTCTCCGGAGAAAATTTCAGGCTTCGATCCGATCAATGCTTCTGACCGTTACTCTGGTAACGAGTGCGGAAAAGTTTATGAAGGTCTTTTCGAATTCCATCCGCTTAAGCGTCCTTATGAGCTTATGCCAAACCTTGCTGAATCTCTTCCGACAGTAAGTGCTGATGGTCTTACTTATACAATCAAACTTCGCAAAGGCGTTCTGTTTCACGACAGTGCTGCATTTCCTGAAGGCAAAGGTCGTGAGCTAAAAGCTGATGACGTACTTTATTCATTGAAGCGTCTTGCTGATCCAAAACTCAACGCTAAAGGCTGGTGGGTCATTGATGATCGTCTTGCAGGTCTTAACGAGTGGAGAACAAAATACTCTACAGCTGAAGCTGCAAACTACACTGAAGAAATTGAAGGTCTTAAAAAGATCGACGATTACACAATTCAGTTCAAACTAAAAAAACCATTCCCTCAGTTCCTCTATGCTCTCGCGATGCCATACACTTTCATCGTTGCTAAAGAAGCTGTTGAACATCACGGGAAAGAGTTCCTTAACTATCCAGTTGGAACAGGCGCATTCATTCTTCCTAAGTTTGAACAAACTTCGATGATCACTTATGTTCGTAACCCGAAATTCCGCGAGAAGTTTTATCCTTCTGAAGGTGAAGAGGGTGATGACAAGCTAGGCCTTCTTGCTGATGCCGGTAAGAAACTTCCACTTGTTGATAAGATCAATGTCCACATCATCGTTGAGTCTCAGCCGAAATGGTTATCGTTCCAGAAAGCTAAAGATGATCTTCTTGAAGTTAAAGACGTAAACATTCCTCAGACAATCAATGAGAATAAAGAACTTCGTCCTGAGCACAAAGAGAAAGGCATCCGTCTACTTATGAAGCCAATGCTTGATGTTACTTACTTCGCATTCAACCACGAAGAAAAACTTTTCCAGAATAAAAAACTTCGTCAGGCAATGAACCTTGCTTACGACAGAGCTGGTTACAACAAGATGTTCCACGAGAACACTGCGTT